>CANQEV010000049.1 GCA_947595925.1 uncultured Acetatifactor sp.
GCAAAATTTCATGCCGTTTTACGATCAAAAAGGTGCCACTGAATTATTGGCAGCTTAATGAGCAGACATTATTTAGTAAAAATAATGGATTATGGTTATTCTTTTTGTTCTGCTTATGTTTATAAACATGTTAAATACCATGTTGAAAAGCTGTGGATGAATGTTGATAACTTTTTTTAGGTCAAAGGACTGAATTTTGAGAATGTTGATAAGTTGGATAAATTATTAAATAATTCTTATATAATTCACATCTTATCCATTCCATTTTTTTCAAATAAATGGTACAATAGGAGTGGTTTTCCACTTATCAACATTCCTTATTAATAATAATACTGTCTTTCTTTATTTATTTTTATGTAAAAAGCCGGATCTGACCGGTGAAATGGAACGAAGGGAGTTATTCACGTTATGAAACTGGTATTTCAAAAATCGAATCTCTTATCCGCTTTACAGATAGTATCTAAGGCTGTCTCTAATAAGACAACAATGTCTATTCTTGAATGTATTCTCTTTGATGCTTCTACAAATATCATAAAGCTTACTGCAAATGATATGGAACTAGGCATTGAAACCATTGTGGAAGGAGAGATCATAGAAAAAGGCATTATAGCCCTGGAATCAAAGTTTATCCTGGATATTGTGAGAAAACTTCCGGACAGCGATATTACCATTGAATCGGATTCTTCGTTCAGGACGACAATTTCCTGTGAAAAATCTAATTTTAATATCATTGGAAAGTCAGGAGAAGATTTTTCTTATCTTCCCGCCATTGAAAAAAATAATCAGATCGTGATCAGTCAATTTTCCCTGAAAGAAGTAGTCAGACAGACGATCTTCTCCATCTCGGACAATGACAACAATAAACTGATGACTGGAGAACTTTTTGAGATCAATGGAAATGAGCTGAAGGTTGTTTCTCTTGACGGTCACAGAATTTCTATCCGTAAGATCCAGTTAAGGGATTCTTATGAGTCGAAAAAAGTGATAGTTCCTGGAAAAACCTTAAACGAGATTGTAAAGATCGTGCCGGGCGGAGCGGAAGACGACATCACGATTTCTTTCAGCGATAAGCACATCGTATTTGAATTTGACAATACGATAGCTGTTTCCAGGCTGATCGAGGGAGAATATTTCAGGATTGACCAGATGTTGTCCAGCGATTATGAGACAAAGGTAAAAATCAATAAGAAAGAGTTCATGGATTGTATTGACAGAGCGTCTTTACTGGTAAAAGAAGGAGATAAAAAGCCCATCATTATCAATATCACTGATTCTGCCATGGAGCTGAAGATCAATTCTGTTGTGGGAAGCATGAACGAGGAGATTGATATTGAAAAACAGGGGAAAGACCTGATGATCGGCTTCAATCCTAAGTTTTTGATAGACGCCCTGAGAGTGATCGACGACGAGGAAGTGGAACTTTATATGGTAAATCCGAAGGCTCCCTGCTTTATTAAGAATTCTGAGGAATCTTATATTTATCTGATCCTTCCCGTTAACTTTACGACGGTAAGCTGATGAGCAGAGGTTTCTATCATGCAGAAAATAAAGATCAAAGATGAATATATAAAGCTTGGACAGCTCTTAAAACTTGCCGGTCTTGTGGAAAACGGAGCAGATGCAAAGACAGTTATTCAGGACGGTTTTGTAAAAGTGAACGGAGAAACAGATACGCGCAGGGGAAGAAAGATTGCTGCCGGAGATATCGTGGAATATGATGGCAGCAAGATTCAGGTGGAATAAAGATATGATCATCAAGTCCATTGAGCTTGCGGATTATCGAAATTATGATTCCCTCACTATGGAATTCAGTTCCGGTACAAATATTTTATATGGGGATAACGCCCAGGGAAAAACAAACATTCTTGAGGCCATCTTTGTCTCTGCGACTACAAAATCGCATAAAGGCAGCAAGGATAAGGACATCATAAATTTTGACAAGGAAGAAGCTCACATTCGAACATATATTGAAAAAGAAGGCATAGAGTCCAGGATCGATATGCATCTCCGCAGAAATAAATCCAAGGGACTTGCTGTGGACGGGCAGAGGTTAAAAAAAGCGGCGGACTTAATTGGCATGTGTAACGTAGTCTTTTTTTCTCCGGAAGACCTTGGTATCATTAAGAATGGACCTTCGGAGAGAAGGCGCTTTGTGGATATGGAGCTCTGCCAGCTGGACAGTTTTTATTTTTATAACCTCAGCAATTACAATAAAATTGTAGATCAGAGGAACAGTCTGCTGAAGGATATGTTTTTCAATCCTCAGTTAAAGGATACTTTGAATATCTGGGACATGCAGCTCGTCTCCTACGGCAGCAAGATCATCGAGAGAAGGAAGCTCTTTGTGGAGCAGTTGAACGAGATCATAGGGGATATCCATTACAGCCTTTCCGGAGGAAGGGAGAGAATACGGGTACAGTATGAGCCCGATGTGGAAATAGAAGAGTTTGAAAAAAAATTGTCCTCCAATCAGGAGAGAGATATCAAGGCAAAAATGACGACGGTAGGGCCTCACAGGGATGATTTTAGTTTTCTGATCGGGGATATCGATATTCGAAAATTTGGATCCCAGGGCCAGCAGAGGACGGCGGCTCTTTCCTTAAAGCTTTCTGAGATTGAGCTTGTCAAAAAAATAACAAAAGATACCCCTGTACTGCTTCTTGACGACGTCCTTTCCGAATTGGACAGCAACAGACAGAACTATCTTCTGAACAGTATTGGAGAGATCCAGACGATTATCACCTGTACCGGTCTGGAGGAATTTGTAAACAACCGCTTTGAGATCGACAGAGTCTATAAAGTAACCAATGGTCACGCGGAAAGGATGAGTGTCGAGGAAAAAGCAGAATAAAAATAAGGAGTTTAAACACTTCATGAGCGAAGAGAATCACAGCAACACCACAGTGGATCACGAGTATGGCGCAGATCAGATCCAGATTTTGGAAGGTTTGGAGGCGGTCAGAAAGAGACCCGGCATGTATATCGGGACGACGTCCAGCAGAGGACTTCATCATCTTGTCTATGAAATTGTAGACAATGCGGTGGATGAAGCCTTGGCTGGCTTTTGTGATACCATAGATGTGACGATCAATGAAGACAATTCCATCACTGTCATTGACAATGGCCGTGGGATTCCTGTGGGAATCAATCATAAGGCGGGGATTCCGGCTGTAGAAGTAGTATTCACGATTCTTCATGCCGGCGGAAAGTTCGGCGGCGGGGGATATAAGGTGTCCGGCGGCCTGCACGGTGTAGGCGCGTCCGTGGTAAACGCTCTCTCAAAATGGCTGGAAGTAAAGATTTATCAGGATGGAAAGGTTTATCAGCAGCGCTATGAGAGGGGACATGTGTGCTATCCCCTGAAAGTGGTGGGAGAGTGTCCTATGGATCAGACAGGTACCACGGTTACTTTCCTGCCGGACGACACGATCTTTACGGAGACAACTGCTTATGAATTTGACGTATTAAAGAGAAGGCTTCGGGAGATGGCATTCTTAACGAAGGGCCTCAGGATCATTTTAAGGGATGACAGACCGGAAGAGGAAACCGTCGTGAATCTGGAAAACAGCCAGATCGGGGATCTCTTAAACAGAGCGGCGGAAGATCAGGTTTTAAGAAAAGAAGAAAATCAAAAAGAAGAAAGTCCTAAGGAAGACAATGAAAGTCTGTCGGAAGATCAGGAGAACAACGCAGCCTTAACAAAGGAGGAATCGGTTTCTTCTGAGAAATCCAATTTTTCGGAAATCAGTTCCCAGGAGAATACCTTTAACACCAAGACCGGCGGCAAAATTGGAAAGTCCCATGTGATCACCCTGGAGGACGGCAGAAAACAAAAGGTCATTGAATTTTATTACGAGGGTGGTATCAAGGAGTTTGTAGAATATCTGAACAAGAGCAAGGCTCCTCTCTATGAGAATATCCTTTATTTTGAGGGTGAGAGAAACGGCGTCTATGTAGAAGTCGCTTTTCAGCACAATGATTCATATAATGAAAGCGTCTTCAGTTTTGTAAACAATATCAACACGCCAGAGGGCGGAACGCACCTTCAGGGATTTCGAAATGCGATCACAAAGACGTTTAATGATTACGCGCGAAGCGCGAAACTCTTGAAAGACAGCGAGCCGAATCTTTCCGGCGAAGATATCCGGGAAGGACTTACCGCCATTATCAGCGTCAAGATTGAGGATCCTCAGTTTGAAGGTCAGACGAAGCAGAAACTTGGAAACAGTGAGGCAAGGGGCGCTGTAGATAATATTGTCAGTGAACAGCTCACATATTTCCTGGAGCAGAACCCCATTGTCGCAAAATCCATCTGTGAGAAGTCCATTCTCGCGCAGCGTGCGAGGGAGGCGGCCAGAAAAGCCAGGGATCTCACCAGAAGAAAGACGGCATTGGACGGTATGGCGCTTCCCGGAAAGCTGGCGGATTGTTCCGATAAAAATCCGGAAAACTGTGAGATCTACATTGTAGAGGGAGATTCCGCAGGCGGCAGCGCGAAGACCGCTCGGTCCAGGGCGACCCAGGCCATTCTGCCTTTGAGAGGAAAGATCCTGAACGTGGAGAAAGCCCGGCTGGACAAAATTTATGCCAATGCAGAGATCAAGGCTATGATCACGGCGTTTGGAACTGGCATTCATGAAGATTTTGATATTACAAAATTGCGTTACAATAAGATTATTCTCATGACGGATGCCGACGTGGACGGAGCGCATATCAGTACCCTGCTTCTCACCTTTATATACAGGTTTATGCCGGAATTGATCAAACAGGGGCATGTATTCCTTGCGAAACCCCCTCTCTATAAGCTGGAGAAGAACAAAAAGATCTGGTACGCCTACAGTGACGAAGAATTGGACAATATCCTGAAAGAAGTTGGGCGGGATCAGAACAATAAGATCCAGCGCTATAAAGGATTGGGAGAGATGGATGCGGAACAACTCTGGGAGACCACTATGGACCCGGAGAGAAGGATTCTTCTCCGCGTAAACTATGACGAAGAAACGGAGTCGGAGCTGGATCTCACCTTTACCACTCTGATGGGGGATAAGGTGGAGCCTCGAAAGGAATTTATAGAGGAAAACGCCAGGTTTGTAAAGAATCTCGATATTTATTGATAAAGATAGACGTTCCTGATCTTGAACGAAAATAGATTGTCTATAAGAGACAGAAAGAGGAACTATGAACGACGATATTTTTGATCAGACGCCGGCGCAGGTGGATAAGATCCAGGAGGTGGATCTGAAAGACCGGATGGAGACTTTTTATATCAAGTACGCCATGAGTGTCATTGCGTCCCGGGCGCTTCCGGACGTAAGGGACGGTCTGAAGCCTGTGCAGAGGCGTGTGCTCTACTCCATGATCGAGCTGAACAACGGCCCGGATAAGCCCCACCGTAAGAGCGCGCGTATTGTCGGCGATACCATGGGTAAATATCACCCCCACGGCGACAGTTCAATCTACGGCGCCCTGGTAAATATGGCCCAGGAATGGAATACCAGATATCCTCTGGTGGACGGTCACGGAAATTTTGGATCCATGGACGGCGACGGAGCCGCCGCAATGCGTTATACGGAGGCCAGACTTTCCAAGATCAGTATGGAGCTCCTTGCGGATATCAATAAGGACACCGTAGATTTTTCTCCGAACTTTGACGATACGGAGAAAGAGCCCGTGGTGCTCCCCAGCCGTTATCCCAATCTTTTAGTCAACGGGACCACAGGTATCGCAGTCGGCATGGCCACCAATATTCCCCCTCACAATCTTCGGGAAGTGGTAAACGCCGTTGTAAAGATCATCGACAACAGGATCCTGGAAGACAGGGAAACCACCATCGATGAAGTTCTGCAGATCATCAAAGCGCCGGATTTTCCTACCGGCGGTCTGATCCTGGGGACCAGGGGATGCGAGGAAGCATACCGCACCGGGCGCGGCAAGATCCGGGTCCGGGCCGTCACTAATATCGAGACCCTTCCCAACGGAAAGAGCCAGATCATTGCGACGGAACTTCCCTACATGGTCAACAAGGCGAACCTGATCGTAAAGATCGCGGAGCTGGTAAAGCTGAAGAAGATCGACGGCATCACGGATATCCGGGACGAATCCAACCGCGAGGGCGTGAGGGTTGTCATTGAGCTGAGAAGAGACGTAAACGCGAATGTAATTCTGAATCAGCTCTTTAAGCACACGCAGCTTCAGGATACTTTCGGCGTGATCATGCTGGCCCTGGTGAACAACGAACCGAAGGTGATGAACCTTCTGGATATGCTAACCTATTATCTGAAACACCAGGAGGACGTAGTCACCCGCCGGACAAAATATGACCTGAACAAGGCGGAAGAAAGGGACCACATCGTACAGGGTCTCTTGAAAGCCCTGGACTATATCGATGAAGTGATCTCCATTATCCGCAGCAGCGAGAGAGCTCAGGAGGCGGAACAACGCCTGATGGAGCGCTTTGATTTAACGGAGATCCAGGCTCATTCCATCACGGAAATGCGGCTCAGGGCTCTGACAGGTCTGGAGAGAGCCCGTCTGGAGGAAGAGCATGGCGAGCTGCAGTCCCGCATCACGGAATATAAGGCAATCCTCTCCGATGAAAAAGCGCTCTTGAAAGTAATTAAGGAGGAAATTCAGATCATCGCCGTAAAGTACGGGGACGACAGGAGGAGCAAGATCGGTTACGACGCCTTTGATATCTCCATGGAGGATATGATCCCTCACGAGAATACCGTGATCGCCATGACCCAGCTGGGATATATCAAGCGCATGACGGTGGATAACTTTAAGTCCCAGAACCGCGGCGGCAAGGGCATCAAGGGCATGCAGACCATAGAGGACGATTATATAGAAGACCTTCTGATGACTACAAGTCACCATTACTTAAATTTCTTTACGAATCTCGGAAGAGTGTACCGGTTAAAGGCCTATGAGATTCCGGAGGCCGGAAGGACCGCAAGAGGCACGGCGATCATCAATCTGCTCCAGCTCTCAGCCGGAGAGAAGATCACCGCCATGATCCCTATTAAAGAATACGACGAGGAGAGAAATCTCTTCATGGTGACGAAGAAAGGGATCGTAAAGAAAACCTCCCTTGTGGAGTACGCCAATATCCGAAAGAACGGTCTCGCCGCCATCAACCTTCGGGACGACGACGAACTCATAGAAGTAAAGACTACCAGAAATACGGACGAGATCTTTCTGGTGACAAAACAGGGCATGTGCATTCGGTTTAAGGAAACGGATGTGAGATCCACCGGCCGGACGTCTATGGGCGTTATCGGCATGACGCTGGAAGATCAGGACGAAATTATCGGTATGCAGCTTATGAGCCAGGGAGACTCCCTGCTGATCGTATCGGAGCACGGTCTTGGAAAGCGCACCTACTTAGATGAATTTCATGTCCAGAAGCGCGGCGGAAAGGGCGTGAAGTGCTATAAGATCACAGAGAAGACCGGCGACGTGGTAGGCGTAAAGGCAGTCACGGACGACAATGAGATCATGATGATCACTACGGAGGGAATCATTATCCAGCTGAGAATGCAGGATATCTCTACTCTCGGGCGCATTACCTCCGGCGTAAAGATGATGAACCTGGACGAGGGCGTAAAGATTGCCAGGATCGCAAAGGTCAGGGAAAAGATCTCTGATGGAAATCAGGAATTTGACAATGTAGAGGATGCGGAGGCAAGCCTCGACACAGAATTTGCGGAGTCCTATGAGGAGGACGAGGAAGAAGAGGTAACGCTTCCGAAAGAGGACGACACGGACGAATAAACAGATTCAAAAGGACTGAACAGGAAGGAGTGGGACGCCCCGCTCTTTCTTGTTCAGTTTGCGCCATTTTCAAAGCAAACTTTGCCTGCAAGTTTTCCATTGCTGCGCGCCTGTCTTTGAAAATGGGGGGCGGCAGAACTGGTGCTGTAACTAAATTTTTTGATATAAGGAGATAGAAATGGAAGCGTATTATGTGTTTCGGGATCTGGCGATCATTGTGATCTTTGCAAAGATTTTTGGCATCCTGGCGAGAAAATGCAAGGCGCCGCAGGTTGTAGGAGAGATCATTGCGGGACTGTTGATCGGTCCCAGCGTGTTGGGTCTTGTGCAACAGACGGACTTTTTGACGCAGATGGCGGAGATCGGCGTGGTTCTTTTGATGTTTTCTGCGGGTCTGGAGACAAACCTGAAGGATCTCTTAAAGACGGGTCCCGTCGCGTTTCTCATCGCCTGCTCGGGCGTCTTTATCCCCCTGCTGGGCGGAACGCTGTTATATATGGCCTTTTACGGGACCGCTCCCTGGGGGTCGGAGAACTTTTATAAGGCGGTGTTCGTAGGCGTGATCATGACCGCCACCAGCGTGAGCATTACCGTACAATCTCTGAAAGAGCTTGGAAAGCTAAAGGGAAAGGTGGGAACCACGATCCTGAGCGCCGCAATCATCGACGACGTGATCGGCATTATCGTTCTGACATTTGTGATCGGATTTAAGAACCCGGATTCCAATCCCGCCAGCGTTGTCGTTTCCACTCTGCTGTTTTTCCTGGCGGCGATCCTGGTGGGAGTGATCCTCTACTATATCTTTAAGAAGCTGGACGCAAGATATCCCCACACCAGGAGGATCCCGATCCTCAGCCTGGCACTTTGTTTTGCCTTTGCCTATATTGCGGAGAAGTGGTTCGGCATCGCGGATATCACCGGAGCATATGTGGCCGGGATCGTCCTCTGCTCCATCCACGACTCGCAATACATCGACGAAAAGATCGACATCAATTCCTACATGTTGTTTGGCCCTATCTTTTTTGCCAGTATCGGTCTAAAGACCAATATTGACAATATCGACTCGGGGATCATTCTCTTTACTGTGGGATTTGTCTTTGTCGCCCTGATCACGAAGATCGTCGGGTGCGGCCTGATGGCCAAGATCTGCAGATTTCGGTTTCAGGATTCCCTGAAGATCGGCGTGGGAATGATGACGAGGGGAGAAGTGGCGCTGATCGTCTCCCAGAAGGGTCTTTCCGTAGGACTTCTGACGCCGGTGTACTTTACCTCCGTGATCCTTTTGATCATCGTGTCCAGTATTTCCACACCGATCCTGCTGAAGATCCTGTACTCCAAAGACACTTCTGAGGAAGCGGTTTCCGGTTAAGAGGGTTCTTCCTGGCTCTGCTCTGTGGAAAACGGGTTTCCGTAGTCCATGACTTCCCCGTTATTTCCAAACCAGGATACGAAGGCATATATAATGATCAGGGTTATCACCAGGAGTATGATGTCCTTTGAATCAAATTGATTTTTTTTGTTCATGATCTCACCAGCTTTTTAATAATCTTTTTCGTTCTTCTTTTTGGACATGGGCAGGGAGAATACAAATTCGCTTCCTGCCCCTTCCGTACTGATCACGTTGATATTCTCGCCGTGGGCGTTGATGATCTCCTTTACAATGGAAAGTCCCAGTCCGGTGCCCTTTTTGTCTTTGCCCCGGGAATAGTCTGATTTATAGAACCGATCCCAGATCAGCTTCAGGTCGTCTTTTGGAATGCCGATCCCATGATCCGCCACGGAGATAAAGATCTTATTTTTCTTCTCGGAAGTCTCGATCTTAATGACGGAATTATGATGGCTGAATTTTATGGCGTTATCCAGAAGGTTGTAAAGAACCTGCTGGATCTTCTCCATGTCCGCATTTACATACATGACTTCCTCCGTCAGCACGACTTCGATGGCGATGTTTTTGCTGCGGCAGACTCCCTCAAAGGAAGCGGCGGTATTGCGGATCACCTGATTGATGTCAAAATCCGTCTTATCCAGAAGGATCCCCTTTGTATTGAGATTGTTTAAGGTCAACAGGCTGTTCGTCAGTTTTGTCAATCTTTCCGTCTCGTTTAAGACAATTGTGAGGTACTTTTCATACATTTCCGGTGGAATCGTCCCGTCCAGCATGGCTTTCAAGTATCCCTGGATGGAAGTCAGAGGGGAGCGGAAATCGTGGGACACGTTTGCCACGAATTTCTTCTGGTCGTCTTCGGACCGTGCAATCTCACTTGCCATATAGTTTAGACAGGCGGCCAGGTAGCCGATCTCGTCATCGCTCTCCACCTGAAATTCATAGTGCATGTTTCCGGAGGCGTACTGCTCCGTTGCATAGGTGATCTTTTTTAAGGGGATATAGACCATCTCCGTAAAGAAGATCAGGATGATCATGGAGAGAAGGAACAGGATCAGGAAGGTCATCATAAAGATGCCGGTGAGACTGTTCGCGGAGTCGTCAATGGAACTCATGGCGTAATGGATGGTAACGTAGCCCTTAACTTTATAGTCGGCAGTGATGGGCACGATCACATTCAGGTTTTGTTTTTCAAAGGTGTCAAAAAACCGGTCTACAATATAATAGGAATTTCCGGTGATGGTGGGGTCAAAGTTTTCAATCATGTCCACGTCTTCCAGGTTCAGCGGCTTGGAGCTGTCCAGGACCACGCGGCCGGAGGGGTTGATGATCCGGATGGAGGAATTCATGTAAACGGCCAGGGAATCCAGCTGATCCTTCACCGTTTCCAGGCTGATTTCATTGTTGTAAAGTTCGCTGGCATAAGAATTGGAGATCAGGGTCGCCTCGGAATACAGTCTCTCCGCATTTTCCCGGATCAGGTGGTCCCTGGTCATGCTTGGGGCGAAAGTGGAGATCACGATAAATCCAAAAACGCCGAAGATAAAATAGGCCAGCAGAAATTTCAGGTACAGAGTCTTTTTCATAGTTCGTCGATGTTTCCTTATCTCAGTTACCGCTTCACTTCAAATTTATATCCCACGCTGTGCACGGTGGTCAGCTTCCAGGACTCGTGATCCTTGATCTTTTCCCGGAGCCGCTTAATATGTACGTCAACCGTGCGGGAATCCCCGATATACTCATATCCCCAGATCTGATCCAGGAGCTGTTCCCGGGTAAAGACCCGGTTCGGGGAAGAGGCAAGGCAGTATAAAAGCTCCAGTTCCTTGGGGGGCATGTCGACGGAGCGGCCCTTATAGAGAACGGAGTAATTGGTGAGATTTACAATGAGATCCGGGTATTCCACTTTCTTTTCCACATAGGAATCCCGGTTTTTTTCCTGCTTCGGCTCCGCTGTCTTATAGCGCCTGAGGACCGCTTTCACCCGGGCGACAAGCTCCTTCGAATCGAAAGGTTTTTCGATATAATCATCTGCTCCCAGTTCCAGGCCGAGAACCTTGTCAAAGACTTCGCCCTTCGCGGAGAGCATGATGATAGGAATCTCGTGCTTGGCGCGAACCTCCCGGCAAACCTGATAACCGTCCATGCCCGGCAGCATCAGATCCAGGAGAATCAGCTGGGGAGGATCCTGGTCCACAATGGGAAAGACGGATTCCCCGTCGTTGACAATGACGGTCTCAAAACATTCTTTCGTCAGATACAGGGAGATCAGCTCCGCAATATTGTTGTCATCGTCTACGATCAATATTTTCTGTTTTACTGCCATATTCTCCTCCATTTACTGTTTTTGCTTACAGCATTCCTGATAAAAGCCATGCCTGGCGGGTCTTTCGCAGTCCCGCGGAAAAGCAGGGAATTTCAACCAGACATGCCATCACTGAAACGTCACGATCGTTACGCCGGCGTCGCCCTCTCCAAATTCTCCAAGGCGAAATTCTTTTACATATTTCAGATGCTTTAAGTGTGCGTGGATCCCGCTGCGCAGGGCGCCGGTGCCCTTTCCGTGTACGATCCTCACGCTGGAGAGATGGGCAAGGTAAGCGTCGTCCAGGTACTTATCCAGTTCCGCCACTGCCTCGTCCACCGTCTTTCCAAGAAGATTGATCTCCGGGGAGACGGACAGGGATTTAGACATTTTAATTTTGCCGACGCTGCCGGATTTTTTAGAAGCCGGGGCGGATGTTTCCTCTCCCTTGGCTAGGACGAGATCCTTCACATTTGTCTGGATCCGCATTGCCCCGCACTGCACGAAGAGATTTCCACGGGAGTCGGGGAGGGAGCTCACGGTTCCCTTCAGGCTCATGGAAAGAATTTTTACGCCGTCCCCCTTTTTCAGCTTTGCGGGATCCAGGATCTCAGGCGTCTTGTTCTCGGTATTCCTGGCGTCGTTTCCCAGGGCCAGCTTGCTGTTCTTATCGCTGATCCTGTCCCGGATCTTCTGACGTTTCTGCTCCAGAGTCTTCATATCTGCATTCACGCTTGCCCTGTTAAAATCCCGGATCGTCTCGTCCGCCACGTCCTTGGCCTCCTGCAGGATCTCCCGGGCCTTTTCGTTGGCCTCCCGCAGGATCTTGTCCTTCGCGCGGTCAATCTTATCGTTCTTCTGCTGCAGCTGTTCTTCCAAAAGACGGATGTTTTCCTTCTTTTTCGCGATCTCCTGGCGCTCTTTTTCGATAAAGACCCGCTTCATCTCCAGGTCGGCGATCACGTCCTCAAAACTGGTTTCTTCCTTGCTGATCTGTTCCCTTGCCGCCTCAATGATATCGTTCGGCAGTCCCAGCTTGGAAGAGATCGCGAAGGCGTTGCTCTTTCCGGGAATACCGATCAGCAGGCGGTAGGTGGGCTGCAAGGTCTCCACGTTAAATTCACAGCAGGCGTTCTGGACCTGATCCGTTGTGAGGGCGTAGATCTTCAGCTCGCTGTAGTGCGTGGTCGCCATGGTGCGGATCCCTCTGTCGTGCAGATAATTCAGGATGGAGATCGCCAGGGCCGCGCCCTCCGTGGGATCAGTCCCGGCACCCAGCTCGTCAAAGAGACACAGGGAATGTTCATCCGCATGCTTTAAAATGTGGACAATGCTGGTCATGTGGGACGAAAATGTGGATAAGCTCTGCTCGATGCTCTGTTCGTCCCCGATATCCGCGAAGACTTCCTGGAATACGGAGAGCTCCGAGCGGTCCAGGGCGGGAATATGCAGGCCCGCCTGACCCATCAGGGTAAAGAGCCCGACGGTTTTCAGCGAGACGGTCTTACCGCCGGTGTTGGGCCCGGTGATGATCAGCAGGTCGAAATCGCTTCCCAGGTGAATGTCGATGGGCACTACTTTCTTTTTGTCCAGGAGCGGGTGGCGCCCCTTGCGGATATTGATGATATGTTTTCTGTTAAACTGGGGTTCCGTCGCGTTCTGGTCCAGGGCCAGCTTTGCCTTTGCGAAGGCAAAGTCCAGGCAGGTCATGGCCTTCTGGTTCTCGGACAATTCCTCCGTATGACCCGCGCAGAGGGCGCTTAACTCCTGAAGGATATGCTCGATCTCCTCCTTTTCCTGCAGGGCCAGCTCCTTTAACTGATTGTTCAGGCTGACGATGGCCGCCGGCTCGATAAAAAAGGTGGAACCGCTGGCGGACTGATCGTGAACCATGCCGTTCACCTGGCCCTTGTACTCGGATTTTACAGGAATGCAGTAGCGGTTGTCCCGCATGGTGATAACGGCGTCCTGCAGATAAGTGCGGTAAGGGCCGGTCAGCATGGAATTTAACTGGTTGTGGATCTTCTCCCCGGTGTTCTGGATATTCCTGCGGATGCTCTTTAACTTCGGGCTGGCGTCGTCCGCAAACTCGTCTTCCCCCAGGATACAGCGGTTGATCTCGTTGGAAACCTGGGTCAGGGGAGAAAGCATGTTAAAATAAGGGTCCAGACAGTCCTCCGGGGCGTCCTCCCGGTCCCTCCTGCCGTAAGTCTTTATCCGGTTCACATTGTCTAAAAAACCCGCGATCTTCAGGAGCTCCGAGGAAGACAGGGAACTTCCGATCTCCAGGGATTTTATGGAAAAGCCCAGGTCCCGGTTGCTGCCGAAGGAAGTGCTTCCGGACTGAAAGATGCGGGACAGGGCGTCCCTGGTCTCAGCCTGGTCCTGACGGATCTTCTGGATTTCCGTGGAGGGAACCAGCTCCCGGCAGAGCTTTTTTCCGGGCTCGGAGTCCGCCTTTTCGGTGAGAAGAAGCAGGATCTTATCAAATTCCAGAGTCTTTAATACTTTTTGGTTCATAATTCCTCCCGCCTTCTATAATAAAAGGCTTCTATCTCAACCTATATCATACCATAACAGGCGGAAAGAATGCAACTGGCATAGTAGTATAGAATCGGTATAGAAATGTCTTTCTGCGGATGATGTCAATCGTGATATATAACCTTTACTTTTTTCTGTTCTTTCGATATACTAACTATATGGGCGGCAGGAAACCGCCTGGAAGACTCTGCGGACTTGGAAGGGAGTGAGCAAATGGCGGAAAAGGAACCCAGTTCGCAAAGCGATTTTATGATCGAAAAGATAAAAGAGCGTCCGATCAACAAGACGAAACTGTTCCGCCGGACGGTGATCACCATCGCCATGGCGGTTATTTTCGGTCTGGTGGCGTGCTTTACTTTTTTTGCCCTGGAGCCGGTGCTCAGCAATTGGATGAACCCGAAGGAAGAGCCGCCCCAGGTCTACTTCCCGGAGGAGACGGAGGAGAAACCGCCGGAGGAGATGCTTTCTGACAACAATACTGCTGAGAGCTCTTCGGATCCTTCACAGGAATCCTCGGAAAATTCGGAAGGACTGGTCCTGGAGGAGGAGCAGATCCAGGAGATTCTCTCGGAGGTCAGCCTGGACCTGAGCAATTATGATCAGCTTTACACGGCATTGGCGGAATATGCCCAGAGCCTTCAGAAGACCCTGGTTACGCTGACAGGGATTTCTTCCCGGGTGGATTGGTTCAACGACATCGATGAAAGCGAAAACCGGTCTTCGGGGGTGATCATTGCGAACAATACCAGGGAACTTTTGATCCTGACGGATTTTACCCCGCTGGAAAAGGCGCAGCGGATAAATGTGACTTTCTACAACGGAGTTGAAACTACCGCAGAGTTAAAGCGCAAGGACAGCACTACAAAACTTGCGGTCGTCTCTATACCTTTGCAAGTTCTGCCGCGGGATTTTTTGGAGAATCTAGAGGTTGCAAAGACAGGTTCTTCCACAGTTCGGAATTTAATTGGAAAGCCCGTTATTGCGATGGGAAGCCCTATGGGAACCAGCAATTCCGTAGGCTATGGAGTGGTTACGTCCGCCAGCGGACAGGTGTCGGAAGCAGATGTAAATTACACTTTGCTGCAGACGGACATCGCGGGAAGCCCGGCGGCGGATGGCGTACTGTTTGATCTGCAGGGCAATATTGTGGGAATCATCACAAACGACCACAGCAACACGGGCATGCAGAATTTAATTACGGCTTATGGCATTTCCGACTTAAAAAAGCGTATGGAGAAACTTTCCAATGACATTCCCTTTGCATATGCGGGCATTCGCGTTACATCAGTACCCCTGGGGGCTCACGAGGCTTTGAATGTACCTTACGGGGCATATGTGAGGGAAGTGATCATGGATTCGCCAGCCATGAAAGCGGGGATCCGCCAGGGGGATGTGGTCGTACAGCTGGAGGGTGTGGACGTTAAGAATGTCAGTGATTACGCTTCACTCATGAATTATCAGAAACCGGGGGATTCCATTGTCCTGAAGATTATGCGTCAGGCCCAGGAAGAATACAAGGAAATGGATCTTCAGGTTATCTTGGAAGAGTTGAAATAGAAGAGAGGGTAATATGAAGTATATCAACGAGTTCAGGGAAAATGACAGGATCAGCGATATTTATCTCTGCAAGCACAAACAGTCCGCCGTGACAAAGAACGGAAAGACCTATGAGAATGTGGTATTACAGGATAAGACGGGCACTATAGACGCAAAGGTCTGGGATCCGAACAGCCCTGGGATTGCGGATTTTGGCGACATGGATTACATAGAAGTGGTTGGAGAGGTCAACAGCTTCATGGGAAGCCTTCAGGTAAACGTTAAGAGGATCCGTGTCTGCCGGGAGGGAGAATACCAGCCCTCGGACTATCTGCCTGTGAGCAAAAAAAATATCGACGACATGTATAGGGAACTGCTGGGCTTTGTGAACAGCATTGAGAACGCCTATCTGAAACAGCTTTTGAAGAGCTTTTTTGTGGAGGATGAGGGCTTTGTTAAGGCATTTAAACAGTCCTCTGCCGCAAAGGCGGTCCATCACGGCTTTGTGGGGGGCCTTTTGGAGCACACTTTAAGCGTGACGAAGCTTTGTGATTATTATTGCGGGGCTTACCCGATCCTGAAGCGGGACCTGCTCCTTGCCGCCGCCATGTGCCACGATATCGGAAAGACGAAGGAACTCTCCCTTTTCCCCGTCAATGATTACACCGACGACGGACAGTTCCTGGGACATATCGTCATAGGCTCCCAGATGGTTGCGGAAAAGGCGGCCCAGATCCCTAATTTCCCCCATCAGATCCTTGTGCAGCTGCAGCACTGCATCCTCGCCCATCACGGAAAGTATGAATTCGGTTCTCCAAAGCTGCCCGCCGTGATCGAGGCGGTTGCCCTAAATTACGCGGATGACACGGACGCGAAGCTGGAGACCTTCAAAGAAATTTTGAACAACAATGCCGGGAGATCGGAGTGGCTGGGGTATAACCGCCTGTTTGAGTCCAATCTGAAACCCACGAAGCTGGATTATTGAGGACGCAGCCGGTAGCATTTAAGAGAAATTTGGAAGGGGAAAGCCCGATGGATGAATATAAGAAAAATGATCTCGTGACGCTGACCATTGAGGATATCGGCTCCGAGGGGGAAGGCATCGGAAAGGCGGATGGGTTCCCCTTTTTTGTGAAGGACGCGGTTCCCGGGGATACTCTGACGGCCCGTGTCCTGAAGAGCAAAAAGACATATGCGTACGCCAGGACAGAGAAGGTGATCACACCTTCTCCTTTTCGTGTGGAGCCGCCCTGCGCTTTTCACAGACAATGCGGGGGCTGCCAGCTCCAGGCGATCCGTTATGAAAAGCAGCTGGAGTTTAAACAGCGCAAAATCACGCAAAACCTGGTCCGCATCGGCGGATTTTCCCCGGAGTTCGTCCAGGAGCGCATGGAAGAGATCATAGGGATGGATACGCCCCTCCACTACCGGAACAAGGCCCAGTATCCCGTGGGAACGGACCGCAATGGAAATCTCATCACCGGTTTTTACGCGGGCAGGACCCATGACATCATCGCCAACACGAACTGTCTCCTGGGGCCCCCGGAAAATCAGCAAATTTTAGAAGAAATCCTGGCATTCATGAGGGAGAACGGCATATCTGCCTATGATGAGAGGACGGGAGAGGGCCTGGTGAGGCATATCCTCATCCGCAAAGGATTCACCAGCGGGGAGATCATGGTCTGCCTGGTGATCAATTATCGGGCCAAAGACCATAGAACAGAGAACTGCAGAGAAAAAGTCTGCAAAGCGGAGGGCTGCAGAACGGAGGATTACAGGGCAGAGGATCACAGGGCAGCAGACCTCAGAGCAGAGACTTATGGAACAGGTATCGGGAGAAATCCCTTGAAAAAAGCGTCGATAAACAAGGGCGGTTCGTTTTTTCCAGGACAGGAAGATCTCATAAAGCGTCTGAGCAAAATTCCGGGCATGGCCAGCATTTCCGTAAACATCAATGCGGAGAGAACGAATGTGATCCTTGGCCGGGAGGTCTGCACCCTCTGGGGACAGCCCGCTGTCTCCGACGTCATACATGTGCGCGACATGCGGAGGGAGGGCTTTCCCCTTACCGGGGACGCGTTGACCTTTAAGATTTCGCCTCTCTCCTTTTATCAGGTCAATCCCGTTCAGACGGAGAAATTGTACAGTCTTGCCCTGGAATACGCGGGGCTTACCGGAAAGGAGACAGTCTGGGACCTGTACTGCGGCATTGGGACCATCTCCCTGTTTCTGGCCCGCAGGGCAAAGCAGGTCTACGGCGTCGAGATCATTCCCCAGGCCATCGAGGACGCCCGGGAAAACGCCCGCCGGAACAATATTGCCAATGCGGAATTTTTCGTGGGGAAGGCGGAGGAAGTGCTGCCGGAGTTTTACGCCCGGAACAAAAATTTCAGTTCTGATGTGCATGCCGGCGGGGCGCAGGGACGGAATATGCAGCGGGAAGCCTTTCCGGATAACGAAGAATTTCTGCGCCCGGACGTGATCGTGGTGGACCCGCCCCGCAAGGGCTGCGACGCCGCCTGTCTCTCCATCATGCTGAAAATGCAGCCGGAGCGGATCGTCTATGTGAGCTGTGATTCCGCCACCCTGGCCAGAGACCTGAAGATCCTCTGCGAGGGCGGGTACGAGATCCGGAAGATTCGGGGCGTAGACCAGTTTGGGATGACGGTGCATGTGGAGACGGTATGCCTATTGTCCAAACTCAATGTCAAGCAGCATATCGAGGTCGAATTGACGATGGACGAGATGGATTTGACCGCTGCCGAGAAGAAAGCCAGCTATGAGGAGATCAAGGAGTATGTGCTGGAGAAATTCGGAATGAAGGTCAGCCACTTGTATATCGCACAAGTGAAGCGGAAGTGCGGTATCATTGAGCGG
>CANQEV010000050.1 GCA_947595925.1 uncultured Acetatifactor sp.
GCTGATGGGTGCCGGGATCCTGTTTCTGTCCAATGCGGCGGGCGGGGTGAACGAGGCTTTCCGGGCGGGAGATCTGATGCTGATCCGGGACCATATCTCTGTATTTGTGCCAAATCCTTTGATCGGGCCGAACTGCGGCAGCCTGGGAACCCGTTTCCCGGATATGACTTCCGTCTACGACCCGGAATTGTCAGAAAAGATCCGGGAGGCGGCGGCCGAAGAAAACATTCCGCTTCGGGAGGGCGTTTACACCCAGCTCACCGGGCCATCCTATGAGAGTCCGGCGGAGATCAGTATGCTGCGGCTCCTGGGGACGGACGCCGTAGGCATGAGTACGGTGGTGGAGGCCATCGCGGCAAACCACTGCGGGATGAGGGTCTGCGGGATCTCGTTTATCAGTAATCTCGCGGCCGGAATGTCCGGAAAGCCCTTGGATCACAGGGAGGTACAGGAAGCCGCTGACGCCGCGGCCCGGAAATTTACCAGGCTGGTGAGCTGCAGCATCCAGAAGATGGCTGACTGCCGGGATTAAAGAGGATAAGGCTAGAGCATATGCCGTTAGTGGCAGCAAGGAAAATAAAAGCAGACATTAGCAGGCATCACGGTGCGGCATTACGACTGGCTAGAGATCAAGCAATAATTGAATTTATAAAATAAATGGGACAAGCAGGGGGAGACCATGGGGGAACGGTTACAGACAGAGGATGTAAAGGATCTGATCCGAAAGGCATTGGGCGCGCGGACGAAAGCCTACGCGCCGTATTCCCATTACCAGGTGGGAGCGGTGCTCCTGTCCGGACAGGGCAGGGTATATCCCGGCTGCAATGTGGAGAACGCTTCTTACGGCGCGGCGATCTGCGCGGAGAGGACCGCTTTTGTCCGGGCGGTGCAGGAGGGAGAGCGGGAGTTTCAGGCCATCGCCATCGTGGGAGGTATCGAGGGAGAGGATCCAAAGGACTATGCCTATCCCTGCGGCATCTGCCGGCAGGTCATGCAGGAATTCTGCGGACCGGATTTTGAAGTCATCACAGCGGTAAACGAGGACGATTATGAGATACATCCCCTGAAGGACATGCTGCCCTGGGGATTCGGAGGAGACAAGCTGAAGTGAAGATCCGTTTGTATCACGCCAGGATACTGACAATGGAGGAAAACCGACCGGTGTTTCCCGGGGAGATCTGGGTCGAAGGCGACAAAATACTCTCAGTGAGGGAATGCGAGCCGGGGGAACGCCTAAAAGGCGGCGCGGGACCTTGCCCGGAGGAGGGATCGGAAATCCGCTGGGACCGGGAGATCGACTGCGGCGGAAATCTTCTGATGCCCGGATTTAAGGACGCCCACACCCATTCGCCCATGACCTTTCTGCGCTCCTACGCGGATGATCTGCCCCTGAAGGAGTGGCTGCAGCAGAAGGTCTTTCCCATGGAGGCAAAGCTGGATGAGGAGAGCATTTATTGGTTTGGAAAGCTTGCTGTCCTGGAGTATGTAAGCGGCGGGATTACCGGAATCTTTGACATGTACCTCCGGCCGGATGTGATGGCAAAGGTGGCACAGGAAACGGGGATCCGGTGTACTCTGGTTTCCGGTCTGAATGATTTTACCTCTTCCATCGAAAAGCAGGAGGAAGAATACATACATTGGAATCAGGCGGGGCCGCTGATCCGTTATCGCCTGGGGTGTCACGCGGAGTACACCTGTTCCCGGGAGCTTTTGGAGAAATTGGCGGCGCTGGCGGAAAAGTACCGTGCCCCGGTCTTTCTGCATTTGTCCGAGACGAAAAAGGAGGTCCGGGAGTGTACGGAACGCTATGGGCTGCCGCCTGTGAAATTCCTGGACTCTCTGGGGTTGTTTGACTACGGGGGCGGTGGGTATCACTGTATCTATCTGGATCAGGAGGAAAAGGAGATCTTTCGGAAGAGGGGTCTGTATGCGGTGACAAATCCGGCGTCGAATCTGAAGCTGGCCAGCGGGATCGCTTCTGTCACGGAATATGAAAAAATGGGGATCCCGGTTGCCATCGGCACGGACGGCGCGGCCAGCAACAACTGTCTGGATATGTTTAAGGAGATGTTTCTGGTCAGCGGCCTTGCGAAGTATCAGGAGGGGGACGCCTCCGCTTTGGACGCGGAAAAGGTGCTGCGCATGGCAACGGTGAACGGGGCCCGGGCCATGGGCTATGCGGACGCGGATGTCCTGGCGGAGGGAAAGCTGGCGGACCTGATCCTGATCGATCTGCAGAAGCCCAATATGCAGCCCATCCACAATATTCCCAAGAATCTGGTTTACAGCGGGAACAAGTCCAATGTGATCCTGACCATGGTCGGAGGACAAATCCTGTATTCCGACGGAACCTATTCTATCGGTTCCTCCCCGGAGGAGATCTACCGGGAATGTGAGAAGTGCCTGCGGAGGATCCTTTGATGAAAAGTCGTAGCTTTATGGGCATGACCCATGACACATAAAAAATACAAACAGGAGGAAAAAGTATGTTGGAGAAAGTTTTCAAGCTCAAGGAGAACGGCACTTCCGTGAGGACGGAGATCATCGCCGGTCTCACAACCTTCATGACCATGGCGTACATCATCGCCCTGAACCCGAATCTGCTGACCAATTTCGGCGCAGACGGCGGGCGGTCTTTGTGGAACGGCGTGTTTCTGGCGACCTGTATCGCCTCCGCCATCGGCATGTTCGTCATGGCCTTCGCAGCGAACAAGCCCTTTGCCATGGCTCCCGGCATGGGACTGAACAGCTTCTTCGCGGTGGTGACTGCCAATATCGTCAGCATCACCGGCATGAGCTATCTGGAGTCCTACCAGGCGGCGCTGGTCATCATTCTGATCGAGGGCGTTATCTTTATCGCTCTGTCCGTCCTGAACATCCGGGAGAAGATCGTCGACGCCATTCCCCTGGGCGTGCGCCTGGGCATTGCGCCCGCCATCGGCATGATGCTGATGAACATCGGTCTTGGCTCCAACGCCGGCGTGTATTCGGAGACCGGCGGGCCTTTTTACATGATGCGGGATTTCTTCGGCTCCCTGACCGCCGGACTGGCAAAAAAGAACATGGGCGGCGGATACGCGCAGATGGTGCTCACAGTGGTTACGGCCTTTATCGGACTGTTCATTATCGTCATTCTGGCGCAGATGGGCATCAAGGCGGCCGTGATCATCGGCATGCTGGCGGCCAGCGTGATCTACTGGGCGGGAGAAGCTGTTTTCCTGCACACCAATCCCTTTGCAAGTCTGGCCTCCGCCTCCTTCCTGCCGCCCTTTGGCGATATGGCACAGACCACCTTGTTTCAGTTTAACTTCAGCGGGTTTATCAACATCGGCTGGTTCACCATCGTGACGCTGGTGGTCACCTTCTGTATCATCGATATGTTTGACACCATCGGCACCCTTGTGGGAACTGCCAGCCGCGCGGGTATGCTGGACAAGAACGGCAAGATGCCTAAGATGAAGGAAGCGCTTCTGGCGGACGCCGTAGGTACGGTAGTGGGTTCCGCCACCGGTACCTCCACCGTCACCACGTTTATCGAATCCGCCTCCGGCGTGGAAGCGGGGGGACGCACCGGTCTGACGGCGCTCACCACCGGCATCCTGTTCCTGGCATGCATCTTTATCGCCCCTATTGCGGCCATTATTCCTGCGGCGGCGACATCCTCCGCGCTGATCTATGTGGGACTTCTGATGCTCAGCGGATTGAAGAACATCGACTTCTCGGATATTTACCAGTATGTGCCCGTTGGCCTTATGTTGATCGCCATGCCGATATCTGGTTCCATTGGACACGCCATTGGCATCGGCCTGATCTCTTACTCCGTTATTAAGCTCTTCACGGGGAAGGGCAAGGACGTGTCCGTACTCACCTACGCGCTCAGCATAATCTTCCTTGTGAAGTTCTTCCTGGCGGCATAATCTGAGGAATGACCGGGACAACTGTGTCGGTTGGGAGCATAATGTTTCTATCGATACAGAAAAAATCGTATGACTGTAAAGACGGGCGGCAGCTGGCAGGCCGTAAACAGCTGGGAGAGACGTGAAAATTAAAAAAATGCTTGGAAGAAGCCGGCTGTAACGGCGGAGGAAACGAAATGGAATACCTGATCTTTTTTGCCTGTGTCGCCGCCTTTCTGGTCTTTATGGTGATACAGGGTGTCGTACAGGACAGGAAAAAAAGCAGAAATTTTGAAAAAAGCCTGCGGGAGGATTACGGGCGGCTACGGGAGCGGGAATACAATCCGGACCGGTTCCAGAGAATGGACCGGTTCTTCCGGAAACACCCGCTGGAGGGGCAGCTGGATGACATTACCTGGAACGACCTGGGGATGGATGAGATCTTTAAGAGCATGAACCACACGTATTCCTCCATTGGGGAGGAGTATCTGTACCACACGCTCCGCAGTGCGGGCCGTTCCGCGGAAGAACTGGAACATCTGGAGGAACTGGTGCGGTATTTCGCGGAGAACGAGGACGAGAGGGTATCCCTCCAGGTCAATATGGCAAAGCTGGGGTACATGGGGAAGTATTCCCTCTATGATTATCTGGACAATCTGGACTACCTGGGGGAGCGCTCAAACTTAAAGCACTATCTGAGCGATGCGCTTCTGGTCATGTTCCTGGCCCTGATGCCCTTTCAGTTATCCGTTGCTTTGTGCGGCTTCCTTGCGGTGCTGATCTATAATATTTTGGGATATACGAAGGAAAAGTCGGAAATCGAGCCCTATGTGGTCAGCTTCGTCTATGTCATGAAACTGATGAAGCTCTGCGCCAGACTGGAACAGCTCTTGAAAAAGGAGGAGGCGTCTCCTGTCGCCGGGGAGGTCCAAAGGATGTCCCAGGGCCGCCGGAAGCTACAGGCCATGGAGCGGGGATCTTCCCTGGTCACTTACGGAGGGGACCTGACGGGAGGAAATCCCGTGGAGGTCCTGCTGGATTACTTAAAAATGGCCTTTCATGTGGATCTGATCCAGTTTAACCGGATGCTGAAGATTCTGCGGGAGCATGTGGACGCGGTGGACGAGATGGCGGAGAGCGCCGGAGGGCTGGAGACCGCGGTGGCCATAGGAGCCTGGAGGCATGGGCTGGAGCAGGGGAACGGATACTGTGTCCCGGTGCAGGGGCCTGTATATGAGTGTGTCAACGGGTATCACCCGCTCTTGACCCATCCGGTCAAAAACACCATCCGGGCGGAAAGGGGCGTGTTGCTCACGGGGTCCAATGCCTCCGGCAAGTCCACTTTTTTAAAGACCTGCATCCTCAACGCGGTCCTGGCCCAGACCGTGCACACCTGTACGGCGGAGAGCTATCGAGCCCCGCTGTTTCGGATCTTTACCTCCATGGCGCTGCGGGACGACCTCGCCGGCGGGGACAGTTATTATATTGTGGAGATCAAGTCCTTAAAGCGGATCCTCTCCGCCGCCATGGCTGGCGGCCCTCCCATCCTCTGCGCTGTGGACGAGGTCCTTCGGGGCACGAACACGGTGGAGCGGATCGCCGCCTCCACCCAGATCCTAAAGAGTCTCCATAGGGATGGCGTTCTTTGTTTTGCGGCAACCCATGACATTGAGCTGACGGATCTTCTGGCGGAGGACTACGACAACTATCACTTTGAAGAAGAGATCGTGGATGGGGACATTCGGTTCCCGTACCGGCTGCTTCCCGGGAAAGCCACCACCAGGAACGCCATAAAGCTCCTGGAGCTCATCGGCTACGACCGGGAGATCATCGAGCGGGCGGAGAGCCTGGCGGGGCGGTTCCTGTCGGAAGGGAGCTGGATTTAATTACACCCCGACCGGCATTTTTTCAAGATCTGATGCCGGAGATTCGGCTTTTTGGTTTTTTATGCTGGGGAGGCCCTCGGGTTTTAGACTTGACGAAACGGACTGCCGTTGCTATACTGAAAATGGTTCCGGCAAGTGATAAGAGAGCGTGTCAGCCGGAGATGGGAGCGGATATGATCAATTTTTGGAGTTCGTTTTGCAGTTATGGAATTTTGATGCTGATCACGGTTGCAGTCTGCGGGATTGGGATCTTTCTGGGGATCACGCTTCGGAAGAAAAAGAACGCGGAAGCCGCAGGGGAGAGCGCACCGGCGGAAAAAGAAGCGTGAGCAGACGGCACAGACCGGGATCCGGCCGTAACGATTTTTAAGAATGAATGATCCAAGAGGGCTTTCGCGTCGAGAAACTTAAGAATTCTTGCCGCGGCGGCCTTTTTCTTTTTTAGACAACCTGTGGCGGAGGAGAATGGGCGGCACGGGCGGCGCAAAACCCTGCAAAAGCAATGAAACGGTCAGTTCTGACGGATTGTCAGGTATCTGACTGCAAAAAATTTATTGGAAGGAGAGAATAGATGGCAAAGTATCCGGGACAGAAATTAAAGCTCCTGTATATCCTGCAGCTTCTGGAGGACGAATCCGGGGAGGACGCGCCGGTTTCCACGGCCAGGATCATCGAATATCTGGACAGCCAGGGGATCCACGCGGACCGGAAGACGATCTATGACGATATCGAGAGCCTTCAGGATTTCGGCTATGAAATTTTAAAGAATCAAAACCGCACGGGGGGCGGATACTATCTGGGACAGCGGGATTTTGAGATGCCGGAGTTAAAGCTCCTGGTGGACGCGGTCCAGTCCTCCCGCTTTATCACCGTAAAAAAATCCAGGGAACTCATCGCGAAACTGGAGAAGATCGCCGGGAAAAAGGCCGCGGGAAAACAGCTCCAGAGACAGGTCCATGTGGTTGGCCGGGCAAAGACGGAGAACGAGAGCGTTTATTACAGCATTGACGCGATCCACCGGGCAATTCAGGAAGATCGGAAGATTTCCTTTCTCTACCTGGAGTGGAACGCGGAGAAAAAACTGGCGCCCCGGTCCGAAGAGCCGCGGGTGGTGAGTCCCTGGGCCCTGATCTGGCAGCTGGAGAACTATTACCTGGCCGCCTACGACGAAACGGCGGGGGAGATGCGGCACTACCGGGTGGACAAGATGGGCAGCGTGGAGGTCCTGAAGGAGAGCCGGGAGGGGAAAGAACTCTTCCAAACCCTGGATCTTGCGACCTATACCAACCAGACCTTCGGCATGTTCGGGGGTGAAGTCCGGGAGGTGACGCTCAGCTTTCCCAAGCGTCTGACCGGCGTTGTGATCGACCGCTTTGGAAAAGAGGTGCCGCTGCGCTCCTTCAAGGATGACAGGATCCAGGTCCGCGCGAAAGTCTCCGTCAGCGGACAGTTCTTCGGCTGGCTGGCCGGCCTGGGAAAGGACGCCCGGATCGTAAAGCCTGCGGAGGTGGAGGAACAATACCGGAAATGGCTTCAGGACATCCTGGACCAGACTGTCAAGTAAATTCCTACCGTAAAGATGCCTAAATATTTTTCTTCCTTTTCATTCACATTTTATATTGACAAGCCGGACGGTTTGTACCTATACTTAAAGATAGTGACACAAGATATAGCGTACAAGAGATAAAAAGCGGCCTATATTTTGTATCAACTAAAGAAACAGCAGTTTAAGATGGAGATGGAAGGAAGCGGGGAACAGATGAGCAGTAATTTTGAGCATGCGGATCAGGGCGACGAGGTGGACTACGGCGCGGAATACCGTCCGGACAGGCAGGTCTACGTCATTAAAAAGGACGGCAGCAAGGAAGCCTTTAACGTCCAGAAGGTGATCAACGCGGTTGGAAAGAGCGCGTACAGGGCGCTGACCAAATTTACGGAGGCGGAGAAGAGAAGCATCTGCCAGCACGTGGTGGACAAGATCAATGGCATGGAGGGAAATGAGATTCCCATCGCCGTGATGCACAACGTGGTGGAGAGCGCGCTGGAGGATGTCAAGCCCATCGTCGCGAAGAGTTACCGGGATTACCGGAACTACAAGCAGGACTTTGTCCGTATGATGGACGACGTCTATAAAAAGAGCCAGTCCATCATGTATATCGGGGATAAGGAGAATGCCAACACGGACTCCGCCCTGGTGTCCACGAAGAGAAGCCTGGTGTTCAATCAGTTCAACAAGGAGCTCTATCAGAAATTCTTCATGACTACGGAAGAGATTCAGGCCTGCAGGGATGGGTACATCTATGTTCACGACATGTCCGCCCGCAGGGACACCATGAACTGCTGTCTCTTTGACGTGCAGTCCGTCCTCACCGGCGGGTTTGAGATGGGAAATATCTGGTACAATGAGCCGAAGACACTGGACGTTGCTTTTGACGTGATTGGCGACATCGTTCTCTCTGCGGCGAGCCAGCAGTATGGCGGATTCACCGTGCCGAACGTGGATCTGATCCTGGAGCCCTACGCGGAGAAATCTTATAAAAGATATGTCAAGAAATATGTAGACCTGGGAATCGATCTAAAGAAGGCTGAGGAAGTGGCCTACGCGGACGTGACCAAGGAGTTTGAGCAGGGCTTTCAGGGCTGGGAGTACAAGTTCAATACCGTGGCATCCAGCCGCGGCGATTATCCTTTCATCACCGTGACCGCCGGCACGGGGCAGGGTCGTTTTGCCCGCCTCGGCACGATCCAGATGCTCAATGTGAGAAAGAAAGGCCAGGGCAAGGAAAACTGCAAGAAGCCCGTGCTCTTCCCGAAGATCGTATTCCTGTACGACGAGAATCTCCACGGTCCCGGAAAGCCCATGGAGGACGTCTTCGAGGCGGGCGTGGAGTGCTCTGCGAAGACCATGTATCCTGACTGGCTGAGCCTCACCGGAAAGGGCTATGTGGCCAGCATGTATAAACAGTACGGAAAGATCGTCTCCCCTATGGGATGCAGAGCATTCCTGTCCCCCTGGTACGTGAGGGGTGGTATGCATCCGGCGGACGACAAGGATGAACCTGTCTTTGTAGGACGGTTCAATATCGGCGCGGTTTCCCTGCACCTGCCGATGATCCTGGCGAAATCCAGGAAGGAGAGCCGGGATTTCTACGAAGTCCTGGACTATTACCTGAACCTGATCCGCCAGCTCCACATTCGGACATACGCTTACCTGGGCGAGATGCGCGCCTCCACGAATCCCCTGGCCTACTGCGAAGGCGGTTTCCTGGGCGGACACTTAAAGCTTACGGATAAGATCAAGCCCCTCTTAAAGTCCGCAACGGCCAGCTTCGGCATCACCGCGCTGAACGAGCTGCAGGAGCTTTACAACGGTAAATCTCTGGTGGAGGACGGGCAGTTCGCCATCGAGGTGATGGAGCACATCAATCAAAAAATCAACGAGTTTAAGGAGGAGGACGGCAACCTCTATGCGATCTACGGAACTCCCGCCGAGTCCCTCTGCGGACTACAGGTAAAGCAGTTCCGGAAAAAGTACGGCATTATCGAGGGCGTTTCCGACAGGGAGTATGTGAGCAACAGTTTCCACTGCCATGTGACGGAGGATATCACGCCGATCCAGAAGCAGGACCTGGAGAACCGGTTCTGGGACCTGGCCAACGGCGGAAAGATCCAGTATGTGAAATATCCCATTGATTATAACCTGGAGGCCGTCCGGACCCTGATCCGCAGGGCCATGGATATGGGCTTCTACGAGGGCGTGAATCTCTCCCTGGCTTATTGTGACGACTGCGGCCATCAGGAGCTGGAGATGGATGTCTGCCCGAAATGCGGCAGCCGCAATCTGACCAAGATCGACCGCATGAACGGTTACCTTTCCTATTCCCGGGTACATGGGGACAGCCGCCTGAATGACGCGAAGATGGCGGAGATTGCGGAAAGGAAGAGTATGTAGGCATGCGGTATCACAATATCACCAAGGATGATATGTTAAACGGCGACGGACTGCGCGTGGTCCTCTGGGTGGCAGGCTGCGATCACTGCTGTGAGAACTGCCAGAATCCCATCACCTGGGACCCGGACGGGGGCCTGCCCTTCGACGAGGCCGCAAAGCAGGAGATCTTTGAACAACTGGAGAAAAGCTATATTTCCGGCATCACTTTTTCCGGCGGAGATCCCCTGCATCCCGCCAACCGGCCTGACGTGAGGGAACTCATGGCCGAGATCAGGGAAAAATATCCGAAAAAAACCATCTGGCTCTACACGGGGGACAGCTGGGAGGACATTTATCAGTATCCCCTTATGAAGTATGTAGATATCCTTGTGGACGGGGAGTTTCATGAGGCGGAGAAGGATGTAAAACTTCTCTGGAAGGGCAGTCAGAACCAGAGAGTGATCGACGTCCAGGCCACCTTAAAGCAGGAGGATCCCCGGATCCCCGTTCTGCACTGCGGCGACTACTCCCAGGATCCGCCGCCCGTTCCCCAGACCCTTCAGGACGCACCAGCCACGTCCTGCCTGCTGTAAACGGGTGTTGTGAAATCCTGCTTAAAACCAGAGGTGTTTTGCCGCTTTTTTATTCTGATGCAGGTTTTCAGATGTGCGGACAGAAGCCGTGTTTGTGGAACGCAAGAAGGAAAGAAGCGCCGTGCAGCGGAGGCTTTGAGGATAGGTGATAATTTATTTCAGAGGGAGTGCTTTCAGAAAGGAGATTCGCCATGAGACGGATCGCACAGTTTTTTAAGGTCAGCAAGGGACAGTTTATCTCTTCCATGAAGGAGGAGTTTCCCCAGTATTCTGAGAATGACATTTCCGATATGTACGATTCCCTCCAGCTGCCGAAGCGTGCCACAAAAGGAAGCGCCGGGTACGATTTTTACGCGCCCTTTGCCTTCAGCCTTCCGGCGGGCTCCACGATCAAGATCCCTACGGGGGTCCGGGTGAAGATGGACGAGGACTGGGTTCTCACCCTGTATCCCAGGAGTGGGCTGGGTTTTAAGTACCGCCTGCAGATGAACAATACCGTTGGGATCATTGACAGCGATTACTACGATTCGGATAACGAGGGTCATATCTTTATCAAGATGACCAACGCCTCCAACGAGGGAAAGACCCTGGAGGTGGCTACGGGAAGCGGTTTTGCCCAGGGAGTCTTTTTCCAGTACGGCATCACGGTGGACGACGCGGCGGAGGACGTAAGAAACGGCGGCCTTGGGAGCACGACTAAGGCTTAGATCAGACAAATAAAAAGCATCGGGGGTATCACATGTTTCGAATCGCCACGGATAGCACTGCGGATCTGCCGGAGGATTTTTTGCAGGAGAAGGGAATTTCCTGCGTCAACCTGAGTTATATCCTGGACGGCGTCACCTACGGGGGAGAAAAAGTTCTGGATGCCAAAGATTTTTATGCAAAAATGCGGGCGGGTCAGATGCCGACCACTTCCCAGGTAAACCCGGAAGATGCGAAGGCTTTTTTCCTTGAGATCGCAGAGACGGAGAAGGAGATTCTCATGATCGCCTTTTCCTCCGGCCTCAGCGGCAGTTATAACGCTATGCAGATTGCCGCGCAAGAGGTCATGGAGGAAAGACCGGACTGCAGGATCCGGGTGATCGATTCCCTTTGCGCCTCCTTGGGTGAGGGGATGTTCGTCTACAAGGCAGCGGAACTCCGGGATCAGGGGCTGTCCATGGATGAGACTGCAGCCTGGCTGGAAGAAAACAAGCTGAATTTCGTCCATGTGTTTACTGTGGACGACCTCTTTCACTTATGCCGCGGAGGGCGGGTCAGCCGAACTGCGGCGGTGGTGGGTACCCTGGTGGGGATCAAGCCCGTGCTGCATGTGGACGACGAGGGCCATCTCATCAATATCTCCAAGATCCGTGGCAGGAAGAAAGCCCTGCAGGAACTGGTGAATTACATGCAGAAGAAGCAGGAGAATTATGACGGCGGAAAGGACATCGTGATGATCGCCCACGGAGACTGCCTGGAGGACGCGGAGTATGTCCGTGACCTGGTCAGGGAGCGCTTCGGCGTGGAAAATATCTGGATCAACATGCTTGGCCCTGTGATCGGCGCCCATACGGGCCCCGGGCTGATGGCGCTCTTCTTTATGGGAGAGAGCCGGTAATGGTTCGTTCTTTTTCCCACAATTGATAGGCGTTTTCCCATGTGTCAACTGCAAAAGGGCGTCTGGTATCTCCGATTTTTTCTGAATACTGCTCTACAAATTTTAGGAAGAAAAACAAATGCTCTCGAGAACTTCGGAGTTCTTCTATGATTATTTTGCTCCATACAGTTGCTTTTTGAAATTGGTCGCTGTTTTTCAGAGTGTCAATATAGGTATCCGTATCAAATGGAATCCGTCTTTCCTCCACGATGACTGTTCCGGAATCTGAAATATCAAGTATTGAATAGGGAATGCCTTCCGTTACACAGTCTAATGGCAAGCCGCATGAGCCTGGATTGATCAAAGTTGTCTTCCCGTCTTTTGACTGATAACTCCATTGAATGTGTGAGTGTCCAAATAGATAGATACCATGTTCCGATTTTGCAAATAACCGTTGAAATTTATCATAGTTGTCAAGATAATCACATAGATCAGCCCGGAAAGAAGCGGCTGTCACATTTCTGTTGGCATATCGCTTGGCAACTTTGGATGAAGACCATTCTTTATGTTCACAGTCTTCGATAAATTCTTGTGAAGAATGTGCTGCATGTAAGTTGACGTTATGGAACGTCAATGAAAGTGCAGCGGGCATCGATAATAAAAAGTTAAGATTATCAGAACTGACAGCCCGATAACAATAATATGATATTTGCATTTGCCCATCAGTCCACATATTCTGATCTTTATCTATAAGATTTTCTAAATATTTTTCTTCGTTGCCACGAATCACATACTTATTATCCAAGTCACGAATCGCTTGAATGCACTCATTGGGATATGGATTGCTAAGACAATAATCGCCGACGAAAATGTATTTATCAACACAATTGCTTTTTGCATCCCTAAGTACGGCTTCTAATGCCGGGAGATTTCCGTGTACATCTGATATGACAGCTAGTTTCATATCACCCTCCTTCGATTTTTTGGTTAAATGATATCATGTTTTCGCCATTTTCTCAATTAGAACATTCTAATGTCGTCCGGGAGGTATTTTTTTGTCGAAAGTAGAAAGCATAGGACAGGACCGTTTCCGGCAAACCCTCATAGAATAATATTACAAAATCGGAAACGAAGAAAGGAACAAAGCAAAATGCAGGAATACAAGTATGTTGACAATGCCGACGATTGTATGACAGTGGCAATGGCTTACGTGCCCTGGCAGCATTTTGACAGGCTTTATGACGACCTGGAAAAGGCTTATTGCATCGGTACCATTTTTCCTGAGCTGAATAAACCCTTTACGGGAGGGAGGTGCGTATCATGAACAACAAAGAACAACTCCTCAGAAATATCGGGGTAGTCGGATTTACCATGGTGGATCTGGCCCTGTACCTGGATACGCATCCCACGGACCGCAAGGCTCTGGAATATTATGACCACTATGTAAGGATCAAGAGGAAACTGAACGCTGAATTTGCGCAGAAGTATTACCCGCTGACCCTCTCCGATGTAAACTGCGACAACAGCTGGACATGGGGCGAGGCCCCGCTGCCTTGGGAAGGAGGGTGTGACTGATGTGGAATTATGAAAAGAGGTTAGAGTTTCCCGTAAACATTAAGGAGCCCAACGCGAAGCTGGCCCAGGCGATCATTTCCCAGTTCGGCGGACCGGACGGAGAACTGGCCGCCAGCATGCGGTATCTTTCTCAGCGTTATTCCATGCCCTACAAGGAAGTGGCGGGCGTTTTGACCGACATCGGCACGGAGGAACTGGCGCATCTGGAGATGGTGGGGGCCATCGTCTATCAGCTTACCAGGAACCTGTCCATGGAAGAGATCGAGAGAAGCGGCTTCGACAAGTATTATGTCGACCACACCATCGGGATCTGGCCCCAGGCTGCGGGAGGAATCCCCTTCAATGCCTGCGAGTTCCAGTGCAAAGGCGATATCATCACCGACCTCTTTGAGGATATGGCGGCGGAGCAGAAGGCCCGGTCCACCTATGACAACATCCTGCGTCTGGTGAACGACTGCCCGGATGTCCGCGAACCCATCAAGTTCCTCCGCGAGAGGGAGATCGTCCACTTCCAGCGCTTTGGAGAAGCCCTCCGGATCACTACCGAGAAGCTGAACAGCAAGAACTACTATGCGTTCAACCCCGGATTTGACAGATGCGATAACTGCAATAATTGACGCACAACTCTATCTAAAGAGCCTCGCAGCGGCAGCTGTGAGGCTCTTTTCTTGCAGAATAAAAATAACAGTTTATTCCCATTGTGTCAATTTATTTGAATGACTGATATGCAAATGGCATGTCTTGCTTGCCACTGCCGAATTTATTTGGAATAATTTCTATTGCGATAGTCTGTCTAATCAATTATAATGTAAATATTATATTTCCTTGGATTATAATACAGAAATCCTAACGGGCTGCCGCACTGGAAAAGGCTGTTTCCGGTAACCGGTCAGGAGGAATGACGCATGAAGAAACACGGTACATCAATTTTCAAAAGAATAAAGAAACAGATCCTTCTTCCGTTATTTACGGTTCTGTTCGGTACGGCTGTTATACTTATGGCGGCGGCCGTGTATAAGAATTATCAGGAAACGCTTACCCGCTCCAAGGTAGAGCTGAATGCGATGACGTATGCGGAGTATATGAAAGCTGATATCGTGAATGGGATCAGCGTTACAAAGGCTTTAGAAGAGATCATAATCAGCAATGACGGTGATATCAATCACTTTCCACTGGTTGCGGAACACTTGATGACGGATGTGATCCAGAGTATCCAGATTGCTCCCGGGGGAACAGTAGAAGAGATCTATCCGGAAAAAGGAAACGAGGCCGGAAAGATCGATCTGCTCAACGATCCAGACCGGGGGGAGATCTCAAGGTACGCCCGGGATAACCATGTGATGATTATGCAGGGGCCTTTTTTCTTAAAGCAGGGCGGCGAGGGGATCGTGGTCAGAAATCCGGTTTATCTGCAGCAGGAAGACGGAAGTGAGGTTTTCTGGGGATTTACCATTGTGATCATCCGGGTGCCGGATATTTTTATGGAGGCAGTGAACGGTCTTACGGGCTTTGGCTGCGATTTCAGGTTGTCTAAGACGGCTTCTCCCTGGGATACGACATTTGAGGAGGTATCCAGTGCAGGCACGGTGTCGGAGGATGCGTCGGCCTATCTGTTTGAAATAGGGGACAGCAGGTGGAAGCTGGAAGTTTCTCCTGCAGACGGCTGGTACAGCAAATTTGGCCTGCGGCTGCTGTTCGGCACGGGCATGGCTGTCGTTCTGCTGATCGCGGGACTGGAATCTATTCTGCTGGTACAGAGCGATTACCGGAGAAAGGCTGAAAACAACGAAAAACTGGAAACGGCGCTTGCGGCGGCTCAGGCTGCCAATACGGCAAAGACCTATTTCCTGAGCAATATGTCCCATGATATACGCACTCCGTTAAACGCGATCCTGGGATATGCAAGGCTTCTGGAACAGGAAGACGGCTTATCGGCGAAGGTGGACGGGTATCTGCATAAGATCGAGACCTCCGGCGAATACCTGTTATCCATTTTGAATAATATACTGGACATGGCGCAGATGGACAGCGGCGGAATGGCACTGAAGGAAGAAGTCTATTTCATTGATCCAAATATGCCGCTGTCAGAGATGTTTGCAAAGACCATTCGGGAGAAAAAGCTGCAGTTTATGCAGAAATTTGAAATAGAACACAAGTATGTAGTTCTGGATCATGCCAAGATCGGACAGATTTACTTTAATTTAATTGAAAATGCTGTCAAATATACTCCGGAAGGCGGAAAAGTCTATGTGGAAGTAAAGGAACTGCCATGTGAAAAGGCGGGATATTCTGTTTATCGGACCACGGTGTCCGATAACGGGATCGGAATGAGCGAAGCGTTTCAGAAGCATTTGTTCGAATCCTTTTCCAGGGAGCGCAATACTACGGAGAGTAAGATCATTGGGACTGGCCTGGGCTTAGCCATCGTCAAGAAATTAGTGGACATGATGGGCGGCACGATCGAAGTGGAGAGCAAGCTTGGAGAGGGAAGCTCCTTCCGCGTCCTGCTTACGCTGAAGATAGCCGACGGTCCCGAAGATGAGAGAAAACAGGAATCGGAAGACTGCTCTAAAATACTTTCCAGAAAAAGAATCCTTCTCGCAGAGGATAATGATTTAAACGCCGAGATCACAACGGCTGTTTTGGAGGGGCTGGGGATCCGGACGGAAAGAGCGGAGGACGGAAGCGTATGCGTCGATATGCTTCAAAAGGCGGAAGCGGGATATTACGACCTGATCATCATGGATCTTCAGATGCCAAACATGGATGGCTATGAGGCGGCAAGGAGAATCAGAGCAATGACGGACGCTCATAAGTCCGATATTCCGATCGTTGCCTTGACGGCAAACACCTTTGAAGAAGATAAGAAGAAAGCTCTTGAAGCGGGCATGAACGCGCATCTGGCAAAGCCGGTGGAGATCCCTGAATTAGTGAAAACTCTGTCGTCTCTGTTTAAGGCGTAATATCCCAAGGTGACATGATAGCGCAATATTTTGAGATTGATTGCGTCGCTGGAAGGAGTGGCGCACAACTCTATCTAAAGAGCCTCACAGCTGCCGCTGTGAGGCTTTTCCTGCTGAATGAAAATTACAGTTTAATCCCATTGTGTCAATTTTTTGGAATGACGGGTATTCAAATGGCATGTCTTGCTTGCCGACACCGTATAAAATTATTTTCTATTGCCATGGATGGAAAAATCCTATATAATGTAGTCAAGAATACTAAAAGAATGTCGTACTGAAAAGTTCAACGATATCACTCAAACATAAGAAGCTTTATTATGACACAATGGCTGTTTTGAATAAGAAAAGCCTTAAGGTGGCAAAGAGAGCCTGTCTGTTTGATCTTGCGGGAAAAGGAATAGGCCTTGCGGGTTATCTGGTTGTCTTTCTGCTTTTTGTGAAAGCGTTGCTTACAGGTGATATTACGGCGGGTACATTTGCCGCAATATTCACGGCGATCGTAAAGATGCAGGAAATGGTCGGAGAAATGATTCATCTTGTGGGCGATATAGGTAAAAACAGCGGTTCAATCAACAACCTTCTTGATTTCATAGATATGCCCGAAACAGACGGTGAAACAAAGGTAAATGATTTCTGTGAAAAGATTGAACTTAAGAATGTTTCCTTTACATATCCGGGAGCAAAAGAGGAATCTCTGACAGATGTTAATCTGACAATTAACAAGGGTGAAACCATTGCAATTGTGGGACATAACGGAGCCGGAAAATCAACTCTCGTGAGACTGATTACAGGTATATATCAGCCCACCGGCGGCAGTGTAACAATAGACGGTATACCCACAAAGGATATTAAGTCATCGAGCCTTTACGGACTTATGTCCGGTGTATTCCAGAAATTCCAGAAATATCAGATGACTCTTCGTGAAAATGTCATGATCAGCAATCTTGAAGCGGAAAGGGAAGACGGAACTCTGCTGGAAACCTTAAAGAAAGCGGATGTGGATATCGAATCACAGTCTTATCCCGACGGTTTGGAAACAATGCTATCCCGTGAGTTTGACGGTGTCGACCTTTCAGGGGGACAGTGGCAGAGGGTATCTATTGCAAGAGGAATCAACAGAGACAGTAAGGTGATCGTATTGGACGAGCCTACTGCAGCAATCGATCCCATTGAAGAGACAAAGATATATAAGAAGTTCAAAGAGATATCCGATGAAAGAACAACGGTGCTTGTAACTCACAGGCTCGGAAGTGCCCGAATTGCAGACAGGATCGTTGTTATGGAAAATGGCCGTGCTGCTGAAATCGGAACCCATGATGAGCTGATGAATAAAAAAGGCACATATTATGTTTTGTTCATGTCACAGGCACGGTGGTATGAAAAGCAGAATGCCTAATAGGAGTAGGAGCATTAGATGACAAAAGAACAAGAGTTATTTTGGGAAGAAGTTAAAAAGATTCAAGACTGTGTAGTGAATGTTTCCTCATCTAAAATATCACAGTATGACGATATGGAAAAATTGCTAAATGATGTGACCTATGAAACTATTTATGCGATAATGGAGTTGTTGGATGGTCATAAGAACAGAGATTTACGGGGGGAAGTTATCAATAAACATACTGGCTGCTCTATCAATTCAAGCATAGAACTACATAATTATTGTGAAGAGTATTTGAATTGTTCGGATATATAATAAGTACAAGGAATATACGCCTTTAAATAGTGGCGGATGGTAAGGAGGAGATAAGATGGATTTAAATTTTAATTCACCATCACATTATACACAAGAGCATGGTGTTGAAGATGATATATTGGTTCTGTAAATATGGACAATATAAAGTGATGGAGGTTGTCATGGAATTACTTAATATTAACGAAATATATGAGGCATCATCAGTTTGTGTGAAACATATATGCCTGCCTCATGGCATATAGTTCATCTTATTCTGCCTTGATT
>CANQEV010000051.1 GCA_947595925.1 uncultured Acetatifactor sp.
TGGGAACGGAGCATATATACAAGGAAAATGGAGCCAGAAACAGGCTCCATTTCGCATTTGTAAGTGGCAAACTCGGGATATATCATGCCCCGGGGCAGTTGTCAACAACTTTTTTCGACTTTTTTACAGACTTTTTTCAGACTTTTTGAACGTTTCTCTTCATTGATTTTTTGCGTTTTACAAGCCGCAAAATCCGATGCGAAGCGCCCTGCCGACATCTATATTTCCAAAAGAGGATTTATTTTAACAGAATCGTCGACTCTCCATCCGCCTTCTTTCCCCGCAGCGTCAGAGAGCTGACTTCCGTCCCTTCTTCTATCTCCGTTAAGAGCACCAATTCCAGGCCGTCCCCCGACGCGATCTTTCCCTGATAGGTTGCCAGATCATTGTCCAACATGGTGAGCATCTGGGAACTTGTATGACTGCCATTTACCGTGATCCGGTACGTGATGTCCTGATTCAGGAGATCGATGTTCTGGGTCGCGTCCGTGTCATTCTGCAGGACAAACTGCAGGGCGAGGATTTCCATTCCCGCTGACGCGTCAAATCCGGTCAGATCGTCCGGATATCTTTCAGCAGTAAAACATCCCGTGTATTGGATGCCGACGCCGCTTGGCAATTCAAACAGATCCTCCAGAGCGCCATACTGCACCGGCGGCACATCCGGTTTTACTTCCGAAACCTGGCTTTCAGAACCCTTGGGATCCTCCGGACTTTCCGTCGGCTCCGCAGAGGGATACTGCACATCCCAGGCCGCTCTCTTCTCCTCTTCTTTCTGCATCTCCTCCTCGGACATGAGCCTCATCCTGTTATGGGAGTCATATTTTATAAGAAGATTCGCCGCATACTCGGCGACCTGATCCATCTGTCCATCATTCAGATTCGGAAGTCTGGAACCACAGCCCGCAAAGGGAAGAACGGCAAGCAAAAAAACAACCGCCAAAAATCCTCTTTCCAGCGCCGTATGGATCCTGTCACATTTCCTTTTTTTAATCATCTGAAAACTTCACCTGTATGCACCCGCCCCACATTCTCCTTTTCAGTCGGCGGATGCCCTTTCTGTTCCTTAGCGACTTTTATTATACTATACTTTACGCCAGACACCAAGTTCTTTTTTGCAATTTCCAATGTTCCATTTTTCGCACAGTAAATCACTTATCATTCTTTCTTCTGTCTTCACTCTATATCATACAATTTATATACAAAGCGCATGGTTGAATGAAACCGCCTATAAGATTGCCCCGGTTTTCATTTGTTTTGCAGCCGGATCGTTAATACTGCCATCCGTTCATGTGTATGTTTTCTCATAGAAATACTCCCGATATCTCTCCGCTTCCGCCCGGCTGCAGTCCGCCTCGATCCGGATCCCCTCCGGCAGGTATTCCCTGACCCGGACGCCGGACTGCTCCATCAGTTTTGAGGCTTCGCCGCCCTTCTCGTAGGGGAACAAAAAAGTATGGACGCGATTTCCCTGATACAGCTTCTCCCGGATCATCTCCGCCAGCTCTTCTATCCCAAGATCCCTGGACGCCGCCATATAAATGCGGTCACCGCACACCCGAGGGAGCTCCATGGGTTCCGCCAGATCCGCCTTGTTATAAACCAAAATGCGCGGGATTCCCCCTGCGCCCAGCTCCCGGAGAGTCTGCTCCGTCACCTCCATGCAGCGCCTGTGGTCCTCGTCCGAATAATCCACCACATGTATCAGTAGATCGGCGGACCGCACTTCCTCCAGCGTAGAGCGGAATGCCTTGATCAGATCATGGGGCAGCTTGTCGATAAATCCCACCGTGTCCGAGAGCAGAAACGCCCTGTGATCGGGAAATTCCAGGCTCCGGACGCTGGTATCCAGGGTGGCAAACAGCATATCCTGCTCCAGCACCGTCTTTTCCTTCCGTGAGCCGAATCTGCCGACCATGCGGTTCAGGATCGTGGATTTTCCGGCGTTGGTGTACCCCACCAGCGCCGCCCGGGGCGTGCCGGAGCGATCCCGGCGTTTCCGCATGGTCTCCCTGCTGCCCTCGATCTCCAAAAGTTCTTTCCGAAGCTCGCTGATCCGGTGCTCAATCTTACGCCTGTCCAGCTCCAGCTTTGTCTCTCCGGCGCCTTTATTGCTCATAGCGCCGCTGGCGCCTCCCTGCCTGCCGAGGGCCTCCCGCAGACCCACCAGCCGGGGAAGCATATACTGCAGCCGCGCCGTCTCCACCTGAAGCTTTGCCTCCCGGGTCTGGGCCCGCAGGGCAAAAATATCCAGGATCAGGTTCGTGCGGTCCAGGATATTCCGCTCCAGCTGATTTCCCAGGTTCCTCATCTGGGAGGGCGTCAGCGCGTCGTCAAAGATCACTTCCTCCGCCTCGGTGGTCTCCGCCAGCTCCCTAACCTCCCGCACTTTTCCGCTGCCGATATAAAACGCCTGATTCACCGTCTCCAGATTCTGGGTGACGATCCCGACGACTGTTTTCCCGCAGGCCTGCGCCAGCCCCTTTAACTCCGCCATGGAGCGCTGAAACTCTTCCTCCGGGCGCCCTGTGTTAAGCCCAACCAAAATCACTCTAGTTTCCGTTATTTCCGCGTTTTCTTCCCGCATATTCCTCCCTCAACAGTCACAAAGCCCCGCCGAAGCCAACCGGCCCTCTTCAATCTATGCCCTCGCCTTCCGCGCTCTCCAGCTCAAACCAGAACAGAACGCCGTCCTCCCGGTTCTCCACGCCATAATTCTGATTCAACGCTTCCATGACCGCCTTTACGATAGAAAGTCCGACGCCGCTGCCGCCGTACTCCCGGGTCCTGGCCTTGTCCACCTTGTAAAACTTATCCCAGAGATAGGGCAGGGATTCCTCCGGAATGGGATCCCCGGTGTTGAAAACGGAGATCCTGACCTTTTGCTCTCTTTTCTCTATGGTGATACGGATCTTTTTCTCCCCGGCGCAATAATGCAATGCGTTTGAAAAATAATTCTGGAAGACCTCCTCCACCATAAATTCATCCGCCCAGACATGACAGGGCGGGTATTTCGGCATCTCCACCGTAATATCCTGCTGTTTTGCCAGAAGAATACCGGACTGTAAAATATTCGTAATAAGCTGCGTGATATCCATGCGCTCCATATTCACTGTGTCGTTTCCAAATTCCAGCTGGTTCAGCGTCAGGAGTTTCTGTACCAGCGTGTTCATCTTCGTGGCCTCGTCCACAATCACATCACAGTAAAAATCCCGGCTCTCCGGGTCGTCCCCCATACCCTCCTGCAAGCCTTCCGCATATCCCCGGATCAGCGCCAGGGGCGTCTTCAGCTCATGGGACACATTCGCCAGGAACTCCCGGCGCATCTGATCCACCCGGTCCTTCTTCTCGATATCCCGTTTCAGCTCGTTGTTCGCCGTCTTCAGCTCCGAAATGGATTTTTCCAGGGACTCCGAGAGCTTGTTCATGTTTTCTCCCAGAAGTCCGATCTCCGTCTTTGCCTTCCCCTCATATTTCGCGTCGAAATCCAGGTGCACCATTTTTTCCGAAATGCTGTTCAGCTCCAGGATCGGACGGGTGATCCTGCCCGCCACGATCCAGATGATGAATCCGCCCAGCACGGCCCCCACCAGACCCACATAAAAGAAAAAAGTATCCGCCATCTGCGCGCTCTCCCGGATGCTCTCCAGGGGCGTCTGCATGATAAACGAGATACCGGAACTCAGTCTCCCGTACATCTCCAGAAAACCGCTCCCCTTCCCCCCGATCCTCTGGATCTGATAATCTTCCCCCTCCTGAAGCAGATAAGTATTTTCCATGGGGAAACCGAAGATGTATCCAAACAGCCGCATCTCCAGCCGTTCTCCTCCGTTTTCGGAGGCGTACTGTGTCTCGGAATCAGAGTCCATGACAAAGGCCGCCATATTAAAACTGCTGCAGATCTGATCCAGTTTTTTCTGAAACTCTTCCGAGTCATAACTGTCGCTCTCCGCCGCCGCTTTAATGGAGACATAGGCGTCATAGATGATCTTCGTCTTTCGGTTCAGATAATAGTCTTCCAGAAACAACGTGTTGACCAGCCAGCACAGAAGTATGACACTGCTCATCAAAACAATAAATATTCCCGCAAACTGTCGTTTGATCGAGTATTTCATTTCTCGTTTTCTCCCGTCAGATACTCCTTACATTTTGACCGCGTCTCTGATGTTCCCCATCATTCCTTATTCCTCCAGCTTATATCCCACACCCCGGATGGTGAGGATCTGGTCCCCGGCCTCCCCCATCTTGCTGCGGAGTTTTTTTACATGGGTGTCGATTGTCCTGGGCTCTCCATAATAATCATAGTTCCAGACATGGTTCAGAATCGTCTCCCTGGACAGCGCCATCCCCTTGTTTTCCATAAAATAAGCGAGCAGCTCAAACTCCTTAAAGCTGAGATCAATGGGCTTCTCGTCGATAAAGACTTGATGGGCCCCTTTGTCCATGCGGATCCTTCCACAGGTCAGGATTTCCTCCTTGCTCAGCTTGTTCGTCCTCCTCAGGATCGCCTCCACCCGAGCCACCAGGATCTTCGGGCTGAAAGGCTTCGAGATATACTCGTCCACCCCAAGCTGGAACCCCAGGAGTTCGTCCTGCTCGTCAGTCCTGGCAGTCAGCATGATGATGGGCACTTTGGAAAATTCCCGGATCTCCCTGCACACCTGCCATCCGTCCACCTTCGGCATCATCACATCCAGGATCAGCAGGGCGATATCCTTCTCCCGGAAGAAAATCTCCAGCGCCGCCTCGCCGTCCTCCGCCTCCAGCGCTTCGAACCCGGCCTTATTCAGATAATCCCGGACAAGTTTCCGCATCCTGCTCTCATCGTCCACGATCAATACTTTTAATCTCTCCATGACTGAACACCTCCCTGGGCTGAACCTTCTCCTTGAAACATATCATTTTCTGAAATTCAAAACCTGTTTGCAGTACCGCTCCTGCGGCTATAAAGGGTCTGTCCAACTCTCAGTATGATTATACCCATGAATTATGTCTTCTGTGTGAAAACAGCAGGGGAATTCGTCCTGTCGTAATTTTTAATCGTCCTCTTAGTGAAAACAGCAGGGCTGCTCGTCCTGCCGCCATTTTTAATCGTCCCCTTTGTAAATACAGCAGAGCTGCTTGTCCTGCCGTAATTTTTAATCGCTCTCTCTGAAAAGCTGCAGCTCCTTCTCCTTCACCGCCTGCTCCCTCTCTGTGAGTTCCTGCTCCCAGGCGGCGTATTTATCCGTAATCGCCCTCTCATAGTTCAGAATGTTTGGCTGGTCGGCGTACAGGGCGATGACGAACATGGCGATGACTGCCAGGACCAGCAGAACGTTCAAAATAACGCTGACCCGGAATCGGTAATCCCTCTCCGCCTTTTTCCGCTCCTGCACTCTGTTCCTAGTTCCGCTCCCCGCCGGTTTGATTCCCCCGGCCCTGGTTCCCGGATCCGGTTTCCGTCCTCCTGCCCCGCTTTCCGTCTCCGGATTCGTCTCCCCGGCTCCATTTCCTGACACCGGTTTTGTTCCCCCGGCAGCGCTCCCCGCCAAGACGGGCACCTTCGGAAGAACCTCCTCCAGGGCGCTCTCCTCCCGCACCAGGAAATCCCGCATGCCTTTCAGATAAAACAAACCGACGACAGTGCGAAACACCCCGTCCCGCACCGCCTTTTCGTATATGGCCCGCACCTTCGGCAGATCCCCGTAATCGATCTTAGACTCCAGGAACTGAATCTGCCGGTTCTCCTTCTCGGCCGCCTGGGCCTCTTCGGCAGTTTCAAACAGAAAACCGTTTACAACAAACCCTTTTTCGCTTTCCACAAAACCATCCTCCCTATCGGTCCTTCCTCCCTAATGGCCCGGTCCTTCCTCCCTAACGGCCTTTCCTCCGCTTCCTGTCCTGCTGTTTCTCCGCTTTCCGCTCATACTCCCTCTGGCGGACCAGCCCTTCCACATATTCGTTCACATCCATTCCGCTCTCTGATGCCTGGGATTTCAAAATCCGGAATACGTCGCCGGGTACCTCGATCACGTCGTCATTGTTCTTGATCCTTGTGTAGTACTCCACAAAACCCGCGCTGATCACGCCGGTGGGGACGGCGACCGCGCACACCCCCAGGATCGCTATGACAATGGCTGCGATCCTGCCCCCGAGAGTGATGGGGTAGATATCGCCGTAGCCTATGGTCAGGACCGTGGACGCCGCCCACCAGATGCCGGAGAACGCGTTGTTAAAGATCTCCGGCTGGGCTTCATGTTCAAACCCGTACATGCAGAGGGACGCCGCCAGGATCAGCATGGCGATGATGAAGATAGACGAAAAGATCTGATTTTTCTTATCCTTTAAGACGCCCGCCACCACGTTGAACGCGTCAAAGCTCTTGTTGATCCGGAACATCCTTAGGATCCTTACCGCGCGGATCATGCGCAGCGCCACAATGCCGTTGGAGTACAATTCCGAAAAATAAGATAAGATAGTCAACAGATCCACGATCCCGTAAAAGGAAAACGCAAACAGCAGGGCCGCCTTCCACCAGGGCCGCCCCGGATACAGATAATCGCTGGTGTAGAGCCGCAGCGCATACTCCACGATAAAGACGATGATCGTATAAAACTCAATATGGCTGAGCAGGTTCCCGTACGCCGAAAACTGTTCAAAGGTCCTAAGGAACGTGACCGTAATGCTCAGTACGATCATACAGACAATAAAATAATCGAAGATCTTGCTGGGGATATCCACCTGCGTCCCGATCTGGATAATGTCAAATATTCTCTTTTTATAACGTGATTTCTTCAATATTTTCTTTCCTTATTTTTTGGGGTTTTCGTATTTTTGGCGCTCTGTGTTTTTCCAAATCTTTTGTATTTTCTCTCTTGCGCTTTTTCAGTCCTTTACGGCATTTGTGGTCTTTTGGGGGATCCTCTCTGCTCCGCGCTTTTTCAGTCCTTTACGGCATTTATGGTCTTTGGGGGTTCCTCTCTGCTCCGCGCTTTTCCGCCGCGCCGAAACCCTGCCGCTTCAGTCCGTCTTTATCCCAGGGCCAGCATGATCAGCCGCATGAGGAACGCGCAGGCCCAGGCGATACAGCACTGTCCCACCACCACGAACAGCGCCCACTTTCTTCCGAGCTCCCTCCTGACAGACGCCACCGCCGCGACGCAGGGCGTGTACAGAAGGCAAAACACCAGAAGCGGTGCCACTGCCGCCGGAGAAAGCACGGCCCGGATCGCCTCTGTCGTCCCGAACAGGACGGTCAGGGTGGACACCACGCTCTCCTTTGCGAGAAAACCGGAGATCAAAGCCGTGGAAACACGCCAGTCCCCGAAGCCCAGGGGCCTAAACAGCGGTGCCAGGAACCCGGCGATCCCCGCCAGGATGCTGTCCCGGGAATCCGTCACCAGGGAAAGGCGAAGGTCGAAGGTCTGCAGGAACCAGATGACCATGGTCGCCAGAAAGATCACGGTGAAGGCCCTCTGCAGGAAATCCTTTGCCCGCTCCCAGAGGAGCTGGAACACATTCTTCATCCCGGGCATGCGGTAATTTGGAAGCTCCATCACAAAGGGCACCGCCTCCCCCTGAAAGATCGTTCTCTTAAACACCAGCGCCGTGACGATCCCCATCAGGATCCCCAGGAAATACAGTCCGACCATGATCAGTCCGGCGTATTCCGGGAAAAACGCCTCCGTAAAGAAACCGTAGATCGGCAGTTTCGCCGAGCAGCTCATAAACGGCGTCAGGAGGATCGTCATCTTTCGGTCCCTCTCGGAGGAAAGGGTCCTTGTGGCCATCACCCCGGGCACCGTACACCCGAAACCGATCAGCATGGGCACCACGCTCCGCCCCGAAAGTCCGATCTTTCGGAGCAGTTTATCCATGATAAAGGCCACTCTCGCCATATACCCCGTATCCTCCAGAAGCGAGAGGAAGAAAAAGAGCGTGACGATGACCGGCAGGAAACTCAAGACGCTCCCCACGCCGGTAAAGACCCCGTCTATCACCAGGGAACGCACCGTCTCGTTGATATGCCAGGAGAGGAACGCGGCGTTGACCGCTTCCGTAACCCGGCCGATCAGAACCTCCAGGAGATCCTGCAGCCAGGCACCGATACAGTTAAAGGTCAGCCAGAAGACCAGTCCCATGATCAGGATAAAGGCGGGTATCGCCGTATATTTTCCGGTCAGGAACTGATCCAGCTTCGCGCTTCTCTCGTGTTCCCTGCTCTCCCGGGGCTTTACCACCGCTTCTTTTACCAGCTTTTCGATAAAGAGAAACCGCATGTCCGCGATGGCGGCCGCCCTGTCCAGCCCTCTCTCCTGCTCCATCTGACTGATGATGTGCTCCAGCATCTCCTTCTCGTTCTGGTCCAGATTCAGGGCGTTCAGGATATGTTCGTCCCCTTCCACCAGCTTTGTCGCCGCAAAGCGCACCGGTATGCCCGCCTTCTTTGCGTGGTCCTCAATGAGATGAATGATCCCGTGCAGGCATCTGTGCACCGCGCCCCCGTTGTCGTCCGGGCCGCAGAAATCGTTCCTGCCGGGCTTCTCCTGATATTTCGCCACATGGACGGCATGCTGCACCATCTCGTCCACGCCCTCGTTTTTCGCCGCCGAGATCGGCACCACCGGGATCCCCAGGGCCGCCTCCATCCGGTTGACGTCGATGGAACCCCCGTTGCCGTTCATCTCGTCCATCATATTCAGCGCCAGTACCATGGGCACCTCCAGCTCCATGAGCTGCATGGTAAGGTAAAGGTTTCTCTCGATATTGGTGGCGTCCACGATATTGATGATCCCGGTGGGCTTCTCATGGATCAAAAACTGTCTGGTCACGATCTCCTCATTGCTGTACGGGGAGAGGGAGTAGATACCCGGAAGGTCCGTGATCTCCGTGTTGCTCATGCCCCGGATCTCCCCGCTCTTTCGATCCACCGTCACCCCGGGGAAATTTCCCACATGCTGATTGGAGCCCGTGAGCTGATTAAAGAGGGTCGTCTTGCCGCAGTTCTGGTTCCCCGCCAGGGCAAAGGTGAGGGTCACATCCTCGGGCAGGGGATTCTCCCCCTCTTTCACATGGTACCTGCCGCCCTCGCCCAGTCCCGGATGCTCCACGCTCCTGGGCCTCTGCACCCTTGTCTCTTCCTTTTTCCCGGTCTTTTCCTGCCGGATCCGAACGTCGATCTGGGCCGCGTCCGCAAGACGCAGGGTCAGCTCATATCCGTGGATCCTGACCTCCACCGGATCCCCCATGGGGGCGTATTTCACCATGGTCACCATGGCCCCGGGCACCAGGCCCATATCCAGGAAACGCTGCCTCAGGGCGCCCTTCCCGTTTACCGCAAGAATCTCGGCCGAACTTCCGATCTCCAGCTCTCTTAACGTCATATTTCCACACATTCCGCCGTTTTGGGCTCTTTATAATATTAATATTATAGCACACTTTAACAGTATGGCAATCAAAAAAAGGGTCGAAAAACGACCCTATTTTTGTTCTGCATAGTACCCCGCCTGCGCCTCCCAGAGCTGCCGATACTTCCCTTCCCCGTTGATCAGCTCCTCATGCCCGCCATCCTGAACGATCCGCCCGCTGTCGAACACCAGGATCCTTTCGCAGAATCTACAGCTCGAGAGCCTGTGGCTGATGAAGACCGAAGTGCAGTTCTTCGAGATTTTGTTGAAATTTTCATATACCGCGGCCTCGGCGAGAGGGTCCAGGGAAGCCGTCGGCTCGTCCAGGATCACGAACGGCGCCTCTTTATAAAGCGCTCGTGCGAGCGCGGTCTTCTGCTCCTCGCCGCCCGAAAAATCCAGGCCCTCTATGTCATATTCCCTGCCCATGCAGAAGTCCAGCGCAGATTTTCCGTCCTCTCCTGCCTTTTTGTCAAGCTCCTTCAGCTTCTGCGACATTCCCGCACGGTCGAGGCAGTTTCTCGCCCGCTTTTCATCATATCCAAGTTCTGCCGAAACATTGTCTCCAAGCGAAAAATCAAACAGCCGAAAATCCTGAAAAACTACCGAAAACAGAGACATATATTCGTCGCTGCGGTACCGCGTGACGTCAATGCCATTGAGCAGGATTTTCCCTTCGGTCGGATCGTAAAGGCGGCACAACAGCTTTATGAAGGTGGATTTTCCCGAGCCGTTTTCGCCGACTATCGCGATCTTGTCGCCTATCTTGAACTTCATCGAGACATGCCGAAGCGCCCAGAAATCAGTGCGCGGATACCTAAAGCTCACGTCCCTGAACTCGATCTCATAGTCGAGGTCGTCCCTTTTTTCCACTGCCAGCGTGCCCTTATACATGCTGTTCGGCAGGTCAAAGAATTCATAGGTCGTTTGCAGATACCCCGTATTGAAGCGAACCTCGGCGACAATCGACGCAAGGTCGTCAATGGCGTTCACAAAGCGGCTGATCGCGCCCTCATACAAAACGAAACTGCCTATTCCAAATGCCCCGCAAAACGCCTTTGCCGCGACATAGAGATGGATCAGCACCTGCATGGCGGCGGTTTTCGGAGCGTCAAGAGCGCCGTAAATTAACCCGATCTTCTGCATCTTTAAGAGCCACGACGGCCGCAGAAGATACTTTTTGTACTCGTTCAGCACGATTGGATGAAGGCCGAAAATCGTCATGTCTTCGCCCCAAAGGTTTCCGTAGGCGACATAGCGGCGGTTTATGAGGGAAATGCCGCTTCGCGCGTCATTCTCACGGCTTCGCCGGCTGATTCCAAGCCTTGCGGTCAGAAGGGAAAACGCGCCGATCAGCATGAGCATCAGCATCGCAGACCATGGGGAATTGACAAATCCCAGTATTCCGCTGAACCGCCCCGAGGCCCCCGCAAAGAGTGCGGCGGCTGTCAACGAGAGGGAAAGTATAAGCTCAGCAATCGCTTCCACCATGCCTGGAACGATATATAAAACATTCATCAGTCCGCCGTAGATGGTTCTCGTGTTCGCGTCGATCTTCTCGCTGAGGAGCCTTACATCGGGATCTTCAAGGTGCTCATACTGCAGCCTGCAATTTTCGTCGAACAGGATCAGGGCATACCTGGAATAATTCTGACTGTCCAAAACCGAGGTCTTCATCTGCATGACACGGGTGAGCACCGAGAACAAAAAACCTCCGAAGACAGTCAGGCAGGCAAATAAGATCAGCCGATCCTTATCTCTCGCGCCTGAGATCTCGTCAAGGAGCAGCGCCGACACCGTCAGGGAAAAATAAGCCGAGACCCTCTGCAAAATCCTCTGGATCATCGCAAAGGTCCAGTACTTCGGCGCATAGCCGTGCCATAGCTTCACTGCCCGCTTAAGGCAGTAAAAATCGTCTTTCAGGGTGATTTTAGCCATTTTGCGGAACCTCCTCCTGATAATATTTTGCCTGAACATCGAACAGCTCCCGGTATTTACCGTTTTTCGCCATCAGCTCGTCATGGGTTCCCACTTCGGCAAAATCCGCGCCGTCCAAAAGAAAAATCCTGTCACAGAAGCGCGTCGAGGCGAGGCGGTGAGAGATAAATACCGATGTGGAATTTTGGGAGATATCGTTATAGCGGCGATAGATTCTGTCCTCGGCGATGGGGTCCAGCGCCGCCGTAGGCTCGTCCAGGATCATGCAAAGCGGGTTTTTATAGATGAGCCGGGCTAAAAGCAGCCTTTGTTTTTCACCGCCCGAGAGGTCCACAGCGTCGTCGTTCACAGTGCGGTCAAGCGGCGTTTTTAACCCCATCGGCAGACTGTCCGCCTTGTCCCTGAAGCCCGAAAGTTCTACGGAGCGCTCCAGCCTTTCGCGGTCGATCTCCTCCTCGTTGACGGTGCAGGCGATGTTCTTTTCCAGCGACACCGGCAGAAGATTGTATTTCTGCGGGACTATCCCGAACAGGGAATACATCTCGTCGCGGTTATATTCCAAAACCGTGTGGCCGTCAAGCAGCACCTCGCCCTCGTCCGGTAACAGCAGTCCGCACATCAGCCGGACAAGAGTGGTCTTTCCCGCCCCGTTAAGACCCACAAGCGCGATCTTCTCACCCGCTTCTATTTTGAACGATATGTTTTCCAAGACATTTTTCTCCCCCTTGGGGTATTTATAGGTGACGTTTTTGAACTCAATGGAAAACGGCTTTTGGGGAATGGGAATGCCTTCGCCGTGGTTGAGCCCGCCCTCATAATCAAGGAGTTCCCACAGATCGCTTACCTGCGCCGCCCCCTCTTTGACCTGCTGGAACCGCCATGCTATGCCTCCCAAAAGCCCCGCAAGGGAGCTTATCGCGGAGATGTAAAGAACAAACTGCGCCGCGTCGACCTCGCCGCGAAGCGCTTTGTAGATGAGGAACGCATAGGCCAGACCGTCTCGCAGCAACACTATGAGAAAGTCGACAAGAGAGACGACAAATCCCCGGCGCTCATGCTTTTTCTGCCACTCGAGGGCTTCCCCGATATGTTTGGAAAGGCGCTCATGCAGGGGGCCCGCCATGTTGTAAAGGCGGATCTCCTTTTGATACTCGAGTCTTTTTGCGACATTCATTGAAATATATTCCTTTCTGCGCTCGGCGGCGTTTCTCTGATCCCGCTCCTGATAATGCTTTGCCCACTGCCAGTTTGACATGCGGCGGCCCACGACCGCACCGATTATCAAGATGATCACTACCGCCGGATGGAGCATGGAAACTGTCGCTCCGAAGAGGAAAAATTTTATGATCTCCCCGACCGTCTCGGCTAAGATCATCGGAAAGTGGGTCGCATGGGAGTGGTCTCTGGCGGCAACGTCCGCTCTTTGCTTTATCTCCTGATAGGAAACGTCATAGAACAGATAATTGTCGGCGTTTCGCGTCTTCTGCTGTTCCAGATACGACTGCAGGTTTAACATATGAAACTCGGCATCGTTGACGATCGAATGAAGCGTTCCGTTCGCCGCGTCCACTATCGCCCGCGCCAGGACTATCCCCGCGATCACAAGCGCGATATATCCGAAATCGGAATATCCGCCGATGGCGTTTATCATCGCCGGGGAGGCATAGAGTCCAAAGGCCGCCGCTAAAAGCGACAGCGGCACTACCGCGAGCCCCACGAACACCAAAAACCGCTCGTTTTCCCAGAGCATCCGGTAGATATATGCCACGCAGGAGAACATGCCGTACTTCGGCTTGTGCTTTTGCTCTTTTTCTTTTTTTGACATGTTGATATCCATTCCTTTCACTTTTCTCAGTCACAAAACGCTATGAAAATGACTTGTCATTTTCAAGCTTTGAGACAGTCAGGACGGCATGTCCTCCCTGCGCCGTTCCTGCTATCCAGTACAAACCTTGCATGCATTTTTAAAATTCGTACTTTTCACCTCGGTTTTAGGATAGCACAACTGCGCGGGAAAATGTTTTTTCGGGGTACGAAATGTTTTTTTTCGTGTACGAAATGCAAATTGGAAGGTAGAAGTCAGATGGGCAGAGTTCAGAACTCAGAAAAAAGACAGAAGGCTCAGCTCCTGTCTTTTTCTGTCAACGGTATTAAGATTTCCGCCGTGAAACCGCCGTCCTCGCTGTCGGCTGAGAAATAGCCCCCATACCTTTTCACCACCGCGCTGACCCGTCTGAGCCCGAAGCCGTGGTCTGCACCCTTCGAGGATTCAAAATGGCTGCCGCTTTTCGTCTGCTTCTTTCCCGCGGCATTCGTCACCGAAAGGTAAAACTGCGTGTTTTTCCTTCCCATATAGACGCGGATAAAGCGGGCTTCCGGCTCAAGCCGCTTGTTTTCCTCCACCGCGTTGTCCAAGAGATTGCCGATTATGACGCAAAGGTCGATATCCGAAACCGGCGTTCCCTCGGGGATCTTTGCCTTGGCGTTCACAGGAATTTCATTCTGCGCCGCGATACCCAGCTTGCCATTTAAAATCGCGTCGACCATCACCCGGCCCGTCTTTATGACCGTGTCTACCGTCGTGAGGTCGTCATTCAAGTCCGAAAGATAGCGGCTCACCTCGTCATACTTCCCAAGCGCCATGGAAGCCTGCATAGCCTGAATGTGGTTGTGATAGTCATGCCGCCACCCGCGCATTTTGCGATACATTGACTCGACCTCGTCACAGTATTTTTGCAGCAGCTCCGACTGGTATCTCTCAATTCTTTTGTTGATCAGCTTATCTAATATCATTTTCCATTCCTTATATCTCTAAATAGGTCTTCTACCCTCTATCTTCTATCAAAAGAGCTCGATTATTTTCTGTCCGACCCTGTCCGCCATGCCCCGGCTGATGGGCACAGTTTCCCCATTTTTCAGTAGTACCTCCGTGCGGTTGATTCTCAGGACCTCCCGGAGATTGACGATAAAGGAGCGTTGAACGCGCAAAAAATACTCGTCGAGCCGCGTTTCCAGCTCGGAAATCGGAGTTTTCAGGCGATATTCTCCCGAAGCCGCATGTATCACGGAATACTGCCGCTGCGCCTCGATATAATGGATCTCACGCAGGGAGAGCGCAGTTTCGCCGCCGTCATAAGGCACAAGAATTTTCCGCTCGGCCTGTGAGATCTTCAGAATTGCGCGGTGGAGAACCTCATAGAGCTTTTCCCTCGTGACCGGCTTCAAAAGGTAGTGCAGCGCCTCGACCTCGTACCCCTCGGAGATAAAGTCAGGATAGCCCGTGATGAAAACGATCTGCACAGCCTCAGCCCGCGCCCGAAGAGACTTTGCGAGCTCCACCCCGTTCATTCCCGGCATCTCAATGTCCAATAACAGTATGTCGGGGCAATGTTCATCGTAATCGAACAGCAGCGCCTCGGCCGACGGATATTCGCGCACGCTCATGTCCGCCCCCGACTGCACAGACCAGTCAAGGACGAGGGATTTTATATAACCGCGTTCGGAAGCGTTGTCGTCACAAAGAGAAATTAACATGGCGGGGACTCCTTATGTTTGATAAGCTGGTAATAACTTTTGCGATACAATCCTATATCCACTTACTTGCCATCCCCATCCTTCTTTTTCACAGCATGTTTCGCAGGTTCCGTCCCGGCCTTTATCGCCTGCGCGATCTTCTGCTTGTGCCTCTTTATCACTGCGTCCGTCTCCGGATCGTGCAGATCCATCATTTGTCTGGCTTTTCTGGCATAGTCGATAAACGTCCGCTGCTTATCACTGTGGGAATAGATCTGGTACAGGTTTCTGGATAGGATATGCCTCCCATGCAGGGACAGTCTTCTGCTCCGTCCGATCGTCCGCGCTTTTCTGCGCATCCTGTAATAATACTTTGTAATGGAACGCGGCCGCATCCGTATGTTTTCACCGTCAAACCAGAACCCAAGGTAATCGATAAAGGCGGGATCTTTCGACGGGTACGCGCGTATCTGCGCCTGTTCATACAAATACAGGAAAGTCTTTTCCTCCTGAAGTTCGATCAGTCCGTCCATCTCGTGGATGTAAGAAAAGATATGCCTGATATGTTCCTCCGCCTCGACCTCCCCGCAAATGGGAATGGCAATCAGGAAGTCGTCAGAATAGCGTCTGTATATCCCGCCATGTCCTGCCACATACTCCTGGACCGTCCGGTCGAACGGCATCATATACACATTTGCCAGCACTGCGCTGATCGGGGATCCCTGCGGGATACCTACGCCCGACGTGTTCTTCCTAATATATTGCTTGTTGTCCAAAAACTGCTGCCTTGTCAGGACCGTTTCCTTTTGGTTGAGCTTCTTTTTCACGCCTTTCTCGTTTATGGATTCTCCCGCAGCTTTCACAATATCTTCCCAGTCCCAGCTTGCAAAGCGGGTAATGTTTTGGAACACGGCAAAATAATCCTCCGGCAGACGCTCCACGCCAAGGAGTTCACACAACCTCTGTTTCAGGTAACGATGCTCCAGCTTGTCGAAAAAGTCCGTGAAATCCCCCACGATGACAAGGCACCTCTGCATCCTCCGAATGGCGTCGAATACCTCTTTTGCAAAATCGATGTTGTTCTTTCCCAGATTGTTTCGGTAGGCAGTCGCCACCCGGTCAATCCCTTCCTCTTTTGCCCTGATGTTGTATGCATAGTTCAGCAAAAAGGCATATCTTTGGTAAACACAACGGTCCATATGGGAACAATAATACAGGTTCCTTGACTTTTTCGAACCCTTCCGGCCATAACGCAAATTCTTCTTTTTGAAGTGAATAAACGGATAGAATCCATGGGCGGCTACTTTTGTTCCGTCCATACAATAGTCCCGGACGGAATCCATTTCAAGGGATACCCGCTTGTCAAAATGCGCATAGCCTTTCCTTGCGCCGTGCTTATCCACAAAAGAAACCCACGCGCTGCACAGATCGTTTTGCTCACACTCCGCGCACGCGCAGTCCTTACTGCACCGGTTATATGTTTTCTGCATTTCCATTCTTTCAGCCCCCTATAAATGCATCATGCCTGCCAACACGGGGGACAATTTCCCTAAGCTGGCAGGCAGGTACATGAACATAATTGTCCTGTTTGCATAAAAATCTGATAAATTGCTTGTAAATCAGAAAGCAAATTCATCATAAATGAAAAAAAATACTACCCTTACCGCCTATCGGATAAGGTATGATCATTATACCATGTTTTCCCATGCAATTCAAGACGCTTTGCTTTTCTTGATGAAGTAAACGAATTGTCAGTTGACATGAAAAAGACTGTCCCTAAAAAGAAATAACTTCAGACCTGTTTCTTTGA
>CANQEV010000052.1 GCA_947595925.1 uncultured Acetatifactor sp.
ATTTCGCATAGGCATCACCTCCATTCCTAAGGAATAGACGGTCAGCCCACCCTGCAACACGGTTGTTCCCTGGAAAGCATCTTAGCATACAAGGCAGGGTTTGACAACAAATGTTTAATCGATGATAAAGTATCAAATTCTAATAAAAAGACCACCTCTCTGCTTCAAAAAAGTTGAGGGGTGTTTTTTTCCCCAAGGGCAGAGACAGGTTGATTTTTTTATGAAATAATGGTAAATTGGTATTGTATGTTACATAAAACAGAGAAGACTGATAAGTTGGAAGGAGAAAACCGATGAGCTATTTGGATGAAATCGATATTCCGTCTGCGAAAGAGCGGTTCATGAACAACGAGGCTCTCTTTAAAAAGTTTCTGTTAAAGTTTCCGGCAAATACGGTGATGGCGGATCTGGAGCAGCATTTGGAGGCCGGAAATCTGGAGGAGGCGTTTCGGGACGCTCATACCATGAAGGGCATGGTTGGGAATCTGTCCCTGTATAAGCTCATGGGGATCGCCGGGACCGTGACGGAGGCTCTGCGGGCGGGAAACAGGCCCAGCGAGGAGGATATGGAGTCGCTCAGGTCCGCATACAACGCGGCTGTTGCAGCGGTAAACGAGATTCAGGAGACGGATGCGGCATTGTTTTAAAAGACCGCGGGATACCCGGGCGTCGGCAGAAACGGGCCTTTATGGAAACGAGTTTTGGGTCATAATTGGGAAAACGTTTGGAAAGACTAAGGGCATACGCTGCCGTTCAGGGACAGGGACATTCGCGGGGCGGCGGCAAGCGCGGCTTTGCAGGCGGAGTAGCGTGCAGGCTGAATGCGATCCCAGGGGGATTGCTGGAAAGGAAGGGTTCAGGTCATGGATAAGAAAGCGCTGTATCAGCTGAGCTATGGAGTATTTATGCTGGCGTCAAAGGCCGGGGATAAGGTCAACGGCTGCATCACCAATACCTGCATGCAGGTGGCAAATTCCCCTACAAGGGTTGCGATCTCGGTGCTGAATACCAATTACACCTGTGATTTGATCAAAGAAAGCGGTATTTTTGCGCTGAGCCTTCTGGACGACACCTGCACTTATGAGACGATCAAGCACTTTGGTTTCCAGTCGGGAAAAAACGTGGATAAAATGGAAGGGATCACATTTCCTGAGGATTTAAACGGGATTCCCTATCTGGGCTGGCAGACCTGCGCGGTGATCAGCTGCAAGGTAGTGGAAAGTATGGACCTGGGAAGCCACACGCTGTTTATCGGCGAAGTTCTGGACGCGAAGCTTCTGAGCGAAAACGCGCCCCTGACCTATGCGGATTATCAGAACCGGGTAAAGCCGAAGCCCCAGGCTGTGAAAGAAGAGAGAAAGATCGTGGGCTGGCGGTGTAAGATCTGCAAGTATGTATATGAGGGAAGCGAACTTCCCGCGGATTTTGTCTGCCCGCTGTGCGGCCACGACAGAGATGATTTCGAACCGATATACGAGTGATTTTCTGAAAAGAGAGCAATGGCCCCGGTGCTTCTGGGGCTATTGTTTTTTATTCTGTTTCAAGGTTTCGTGAATGGGGGAATGAGAAATGCGGATCTTAGTCATAGGCGGGACCTATTTTCTGGGGAAGGCCTTTGCGGAGCTGGCGTGCGGCCGGCATGAGCTCACACTGTTAAACCGGGGTACGAGAGAGGTGCGGTTTTCCCATCCGGAGCATGTCAGGGAGATCCATGCGGACCGGCACAGCCTTGCGGCGGGCAGCCTTTCCGGGGAAAGCTATGATCTGGCAGTGGATTTCTGTGCCTATCAGAAAGGCGACATACGACAGGTCCTGGAGGCGCTGGACGGGCATGTTAAGCGGTATCTCTTTGTCAGTACCTGCGACGTCTATCGGAGGGGCACGGGCCGGCCGCTGGATGAGAATGCGGAACTGGAGAGCAGGGACTTCGGCGGAGAGGCGGGAGCCTATATCCTGGGGAAGGCGGAGCTGGAAAGGGAGCTGGAGCAGTGCGCTGGTGAGTATGGGATTTCCTGCATATCCGTTCGACCGGCTTTTTTATACGGACCGGACAATTATGCGCCCAGGGAGGGGATTTTTTTCCGCTGGATCGATCAGGCGGGGCAGATCCTTTGCCCGGAGGACGCAGAGGGCAGCTTTCAGATGGTGTATGTGGAGGACGCGGCAAAGATCCTGCTGGAGATCTGCGAGGACATATTAGCCGTCGCAGATCTGGCAGGGAGAAAGTCAGGATATGGGGCGGTAAATCTTTGCGGGCCGGAAAAGGTGACCTACGGGAGCTTCTGCGAGGCTCTGCGCTATGCCGTGGACAGGGATTTTGAGAAAGTTCTGATTTCCCGGGAAGAGATCAGGGACCGTCAGATCCCGCTGCCTTTTCCTATGACCCTGGAAGAGAGCGAAACATATGTGAGTCTCTATGAAGATAAATTAAATCCTAAATATATTTCCTTGAAAGAAGGACTTCGAAAAACATATAATAAATTAAATGAAGATTTGATCTTCGAGACGATCGACAAGCTCTTTGACGCGAATCAGCCGAAGGAAGCGGAGAGTTATATGCTGCGGGAGCTGCAGAAAGCGGAGGACAGGAACCGGGACGACGTTTCCTTGAAGCTATTGAATGAGCTGATTGGCTACTATCGTCAGACGTCTGAAGCGGAACCGTTGCTGAAGATGATCGGGGAGGCCCTCGCCCTGACGGAGAAAATGGGGCTTTTGGGGACGATCTCCCATGCGACCACTGCGTTGAATGCGGCAAACGCATACAGATCCATAGGAAAATATGAAGAGTCCCTGCAATATTATAAAATAACAGATGATATATATAGGGCAAAGATCAGAGAGGGCGTTCTGAAGGAGGACGATATGCTCCTGGCGGGGCTGTATAACAACAGAAGTCTTCTGTATCAGGAACTGTCGGATTACGAGGCGGCAAAGGCAGACTTGTCAAAGGCTTTGGAGATCTCGAAAAAGAACGGCGCGGGTTTTGAGATAGCGGTCACATACGCGAATCTCGCAAACACTGCCGTCGCCGCCGGGCGTTATCAGGAGGCGGAAGGGTATGCGGATACCGCGGTCCGGTTCTTTCAGGCCAGGGGTCTGCGGGATCCCCATTACTGTGCCGCGCTGTCGGCCCTGGGGACCTGTTATTATAAGAGAGGGCTTTATCTTCAGGCGGAGGGCTTTTTTCGGAAGGCCCTGCGGATCGTAGAGGAGACTTTCGGGCAGAACGGCCAGTATCTCAGATTGAAGGAGAACTGTGATATGTGTGAAAAAAAGCAGGGCGGGGAGAACGGAGACGCGCCGAGGAACGGCCTGGAGCTGGCAAGACGCTATTATGAGACATACGGGGCGGCCATGATCCGGGAAAAATTCCCGGAGTATGAGTCGAAGATCGCCGTGGGGCTTTCGGGGGAGGGATCGGACTGCTTTGGATTTGACGACGAACTTTCCGCGGATCATGATTACGGCCCGGATTTCTGCATGTGGCTCAGCGACGAGACATACGAAGAGATCGGAGAGAAGCTGCAGCAGGCATACGACGAACTGCCCAGGGAGTTTGCCGGGTATGAGAGACGGGTGACGCCCACGGGACGGGGGCGGAGGGGCGTCCTCAGGATCTCGGACTACTATCGGAAATTCCTTGGCACGGATGCTTATGAGGAGGTCGATTTTGACGGTGTGGAAGAGTTTTCTCTTGCCGCCTGTGTGAACGGGGAGGTTTTCCGGGACGACGAGGGGATCTTTACAGCCATGCGGAACCGTCTGAAACAAGGGTTTCCCGCGGACGTTCGGCTGCTGAAGATCGCCCGGGAGGCAGCGGGCTTTTCCCAGTGCGGTCAATACAACTACGGGCGGATGCTTCAGCGCAAGGACGCCCTTACGGCGGAGATCATGCTGGCAGACTGCCTAAAGCATGCGATGAAACTATACCATCACATGGAAAACATTTATCCGCCCCATGACAAATGGCTTTATAAGAGCCTTTCCTGCCTGGAGGGCAGTTCCGAGGCGGTCCGCCTCCTGGATCAGATCCAGAGCAAGGCGGCCTGCGGGGAGTCTGCGGAGGCGGTTCAAGGCGTCGTGGAAGAGCTGGGTCAGTATTTCGCCGGAAAATTATATGAAAAGAGCGACATCAGCGATGTGGATCCCTACCTGGACCATCATGTGGAGGAACTGCTGTTTAAGGCGGGGATCGCCCGCGACAGCGTGGAGGAGCTGGTAAAAAAGGTGGTGCGGCTGGAGTTCGAGGCTTTTGACAAGGTGAAGAACGAGGGCGGCAGGGCTTACTGCCAGAACGACTGGCCCACATTTTCCATCATGAGGAAGAGTCAGTATCTGACCTGGGACCGGGAGATGCTGATGCAATATTACTATGATTTTAACAGGGAATACCGCATAGGGCACAACCTGATCACGGAGAAATACGGGCGGATGATGGAGAGCACCGCCCCGGAGAAGTACGCGGAATTCCGGGATCAGCTCCCGGAGCTCAGCGAGGAAAAGAAGGCTGTCATAGAGCAGATCGTCCGTATTCAGATGGATATGGTGGAAGCGCTTTCCCGGGAATACCCCGGGGTGGTCGGCAACGCCAGAAGCCTTCACACTTACGAGGACAATCCCGAAGACACCTCTTATGAGACTTATCTGCGGGGGGAGATCAGCGTGTATTCCGATAAAATGCTGCAGCTCTACGGAAGATATGTGGCCGGCGCCGCCCGGCGGGGAGAAAACCTGGCCCATCAGATCATGGAGAATACCGCGAAACTGTATGGCTATCGGGATCTGGATGAATTTGAGGCGGCGATACGCTCGACGGAGCGATAAGACGGGATCCGCGGCGATGTGCTTGTCGGAGCGGTAAGACGGGATCCGTGACTGCGGGAGGTTTCGTGCCCGGTTGATCGGATATTTGAGAAAACTTTTTTGGAAAAGCGATATGTCACAGATACGGAAGGGCCCTTCCGAGACGGGAAGCCGGAGGGCCAGGGGAGGAACAGAGGATGAGCGGCGAGAGGGAAAAGGCGGTAAAGGAACTTCGGGATGACCCCAGCGAGGACAGGCTTTGGAATGTGATCAGCCTGTTTGCCGGCGATCCCTTTCAGACGGCCAAGGGACTGGAATTTTCTTATGTCGTGAAGGGCGGGGAGCTCTTTATCAGCAGAAAGGAAAAGAGCATTACGAAAAGTACGGTGGACATGGCTTTCCGCAGGGCCAGGGAACTGGACTGGGTGGTGACGGGGCCAAAGAAACTGGGCGTGTTCGGCGCGTCTTATCTCTATCCGGTGTTTTTAAGCCTGGGGCTGATCACTGACGGAAAATGAGAAAAGGCAAGGGCGGGTCAGAGAAAGCAGAGAGAGGAAAGAAAGCCCAAAATAAGTAAGAGAAATAAGGGCGAAATAGGGGAAGGCGAAGACAGGCTGGGAAGGCGAAGACAGGCAGGGCAAGCGCGGGAAAGCAAGGGAAAGTAAGGGAAAGTAAGGGAAAGTAAGGGAAAGTAAGGGAAAGCAAGGGAAAGCAAGGGAAAGCAAGGGAAAGCAAGGGAAGAGACGATGGATACATTTATTTACAATACTCCTACGAAAGTGTATTTCGGCAGGGGACAGGAAAACCTGGTAGGGGAGATCCTTGCGGAATACGGGGCAAAGAAGGTGCTGATCCACTACGGCGGCAGCAGCGCGGTAAAGAGCGGTTTGATCGATAAGGTGCGGGGGCTTTTGGAGGAGCAGGGGATCGGGTATGTGCTCCTGGGCGGCGTCGTGCCGAATCCGGAGATTGAAAAAGTGCGGGAGGGCATCGCGCTCTGCCGGAAGGAAAACGTGGATTTTATCCTGGCGGTGGGCGGCGGTTCCGTGTTGGATTCCGCGAAGGATATCGCCAACGGCGCGGCGAACCCGGAGACGGATGTCTGGGACTTTACCCTGGGGAAGGCCCGGCCTGCCGGGACCCTTCCAAAGGGAGCGATCCTCACCCTGGCGGCGGCAGGCTCGGAGATGTCCGATTCCTGCGTGATCTCAGATCGAAAGAGCGGCGTCAAGAGGGGGTATGGGAGTCCTTATAACCGCATGAATTTTGCCATCGAGAACCCGGAGCTGACATACACGGTGGACGCCTATCAGACGGCCTGCGGGGCGGTGGACATCGCCATGCACACCATCGAGCGGTATTTCTGCCCGGGAGAGGACACCTATCTCACAGACGGCATCGCGGAGGCTGTGATCAGAAGCGCCATGAAAGCCGGACAGGACGCTATCGCGGACCCCTGCGACTACACGGCCCGGGCCAACATGATGTGGGCCTCCTCCCTGGCGCATAACGGACTGACCCAGTGCGGGCGGTCCTGCAAGCTGGTGGTGCATCAGCTGGAACACGAGCTTTCCGCCATGTATCCCCGGATCGCCCACGGCGCGGGACTTGCCGCCCTCTGGTGCAGCTGGGCCAGATATGTCTATAAGAGCAGCATGCCCCGGTTTTTGCAATACGCCCACAACGTCTGGAACCTGGACGTTGATTTTGAACACCCGGAGAAAACGGTGGAGAAAGCCATCGGCCTTCAGGAGGCGTATTACCGTTCCATCGGTATGCCGACGAGCCTCCGGGAGCTGGGGGTAAAGCCGGAGGATCTGGAGCCCCTGGCAGAGAAATGCAGCCGGGGAAAGACCGTGGTCCTGGAGGGCTATAAGAAGCTGGGCTATGAAGAAATGCTGGATATTTATAAGATGGCGCTTTGACAAGGGACCGCGCGGCTGTGCGCTTGGGGAAGGATGTGTACGACGGCGGGCCTGAACCGGGAGATTGAGGAACAGTTTTTGGAACAGGCAGGATATGTACAGAGCTCAGCCGTGGGACCGGAATGACGATAACAGGGTGGTTGATGAGGAACAGAGAGGAGAAAAACGGTATGAAATTGATCTCGTGGAATGTAAACGGACTCAGGGCATGTCTGCAGAAAGGCTTTCTGGATTTCTTTCGGGAGGCGGAGGCGGACGTCTTCTGTCTGCAGGAGACAAAGCTTCAGGCGGATCAGCACGATCTGGAGCTCCCGGGGTATTTTCAGTACTGGAACTATGCGGATAAGAAGGGGTATTCCGGGACGGCGCTGTTTACGAAAAAAGAACCTCTCAACGTGACCTACGGGATCGGCGTTGAGGAGCACGATCATGAGGGGCGGGTGATCACGGCGGAATTCGAGGATCACTATCTCGTGACGGTCTATACGCCAAATTCCCAGAGGGAGCTGGCCAGGCTGGATTACCGGATGCGGTGGGAGGAGGCTTTCCTGAGCTACATCTGTACCCTGGAGCAGAAAAAGCCCGTGATTTACTGCGGGGATCTGAACGTGGCCCATGAGGAGATCGACTTGAAAAACCCGAAGACGAATCATCAGAACGCGGGCTTTACCGACCAGGAGCGGGCCTGCTTTACAAAGGTGATGCAGAGCGGATTTGTGGACAGCTTCCGGTATTTCTACCCGGATCGGAAGGACGTGTATTCCTGGTGGTCCTATATGTTTAAGGCCAGGGAGAAGAATGCCGGATGGCGCATTGATTATTTTGTAGTCTCCGAAAAGCTGAAAGAGAAGATGAAGGACGCGAAGATCCATACCGCGGTCATGGGTTCGGATCACTGTCCGGTGGAACTGGATATCGAGCTGTAAGAGCGTGCATCCTGACGCAGGTGGAGAGCAGATATGAGTCTCAGATTTTATTTCGGCCCTTCTGACGGGGCCCTCAGCAAACAGGTATATTCGGATATCGTAAGGCGATCCCTGGAGTGTCCGGAGCAGAATTTTCTGATCATCGTGCCGGATCAGTTTACCATGCAGACCCAGAAGGAATTGTGCAGCCTTCATCCCCGGGGCGGGATCCTGAACATCGACGTACTGAGCTTTGGACGTCTCAGCCGCAGGATCCTGGAGGAGGTGGGGAGCCGGGAGGTCCCGACGCTGGACGACACGGGAAAGAGCCTGATCATTCAGAAGGTTGCGGCCGGCCTGAAGGACCGTCTGCCGGTTCTGGGCGGTTTTCTGCACCGGCAGGGCTATATCCATGAGGTAAAAGGCGTGGTTTCCGAGTTTATGCAGTATGGCATCGCGCCCAGGGATCTGGATAAGCTGACGGAGTTTGCGAAGGAGAGGGCCTCGCTGTCGGGGAAGCTTCGGGATCTGCAGACGATCTATGAGAGTTTTACGGAATACATCCAGGATCATTTCGTGACGGCGGAGGAGACTCTGGAGATCCTGCGCAAAAATCTGGGAAAGTCGAAGATGATCCGCGGGAGCGTCATCGTGTTCGACGGCTTTACCGGCTTTACCCCGATACAGAACCGGCTCATCGGCGATCTGATGGCGCTCTCTAAGGAGACGATACTGACCCTGGTCTGCGGGCGGGAGGATTCTCCCTACCGTCTGGACGGGGAACAGAGGCTCTTTTACCTGACAAAAAAGACGGTGAACGTCCTGGAGCGGCTTGCAGGGGAAAAGAATGTGGAGAGGGACCGGCGGGAAGATGTCTTCCTTGGAGCCGGAGAAAACGCAGCGACGTCTGGAACCTCGCAGACGTCCCGGGCGTCGGCAGCGACGGGGGAAGCCGCCGGCGGGGAGAACCCTTCGGCAGACGCCCTCTCTTTTTTGCAGGACAATCTCTTCCGCTACGGCGGGGGATGCTTTTCGGGAGAGCAGGATCAGATCCGGTTGTTTGAAGCCTCCAATCCCGCCCAGGAAGTTCATCAGACGGCGCTGCGGATCCAGGAACTGATCCGGGAGGAAGGGCTGCAGTTCCGGGATATCGCGTTGATCTGCGGCGACCTGGAGGGCTATGCCCCCTACATAGAGTCCGAGTTTGAAAAGCTGGAGATTCCCTGCTTTATCGACCGCACACGGGGAATCTCGCTGAACCCTCTGACGGAGTTCATTCAGAGCGCCCTGAGCCTTTTTACCCGGAATTTTAACTATGAGTCGGTGATGCACTATCTGCGGAGCGGGTTGACCGGAATCCCCCGGGAGGACGTCGACCGCTTTGAGAATTATATTCTGGAGACGGGGATCCGGGGCAGCGGGGCGTATTCGAGAGTGTTTTCCCGGAGAATGAAGCACATGGATCCTGCGGACGAGACGGAGCTGGAGGGATTAAACCGTACCAGGGAAATCTTCCTGGGGCAGGTGGAGGATCTGAGGGGCAAGGATCGGGACACGGCGTCGGCCCATGTGAACAGGCTCTATGATTTCCTGGTGAGGGCCCAGGCCCAAAGGAAACTGGCGGAGCAGGCGGAGGCCTTCGAAAAGGCCGGGGATACGTCGAGGGCAAGGGAGTACGCCCAGATCTACCGACTGGTGATGGACCTTCTGGACCAGATCTATCAGCTTCTCGGGGAGGAGGAGATTTCACGGCAGGAGTTTGCGGACATCGTGGAGGCCGGATTTGGGGAGATCCAGGTGGGCATCATCCCCCAGAACGTGGACCGCGTCCTTGCGGGAGATATGGAAAGAACGCGGTTTAAGCCGGTGGACACGTTATTTTTCCTGGGAGTGAACGACGGAAACATCCCTCGGAACACCTCCAAGGGAGGCATCATCTCCGACATGGAGAGGGAGTTCCTACAGGATTCGGAGGTGACGCTGGCTCCCACGCCCCGGCAGAAGATGTTCATCCAGCGATTTTATCTTTATCTGAACATGACGAAGCCATCCCGCAGACTGTTCCTCTCTTATTCCAGGCAGGGGAGCGACGGAAAGGCCCTGCGTCCCGCCTATTTGATCGATACCTTAAAGAGGATGTACCGGGAGCTGAGGACGGAGATCCCCCAGAACCGGGACTCCCTGGCACAGATCCTGACCCCCGCGGAGGGGCGGGACTACCTGGCGGCGGATCTGCGCAGATTTGCCCAGGGGCAGCTTTCGGAGCAGGAGGAAATCACTTTATTTACGATATACAGCGCCTATGGGGAGCCGGAGCTGAAAGCCGTGAGGGACAGATACACGGAGGCCGCTTTTCGGCGCTGGCAGGGAACCGCCCTTCCGAGGGAGGTTGCCCGGCAGCTCTACGGAAAGGAGCTGGGGAACAGCGTGAGCCGTCTGGAGACCTTTGCGGGCTGCGCCTGCAGGCACTTCCTGCAATACGGGCTGGCCTTGCGGGAGAGGGAGGAGTACGGCTATCAGGCGGTGGACCTGGGAAATATCTACCACGACGTCTTAAATCGCTTCGCCGGCTTGTTGGAGGAAGAAAAAAAGACCTGGTTTGACTTTGACCCGGAGTTTGCCCGGGCGGCGGTGAAAAAGGCCCTGACGGAAGCGACCGCCGATTACGGGAACAGCGTCTTCAGCGCCAGTTACCGGAACGAATACCAGGTTAGCCGCATGGAGCGGATCCTGACCCGGACGGCGCTGACCCTGCAGAAGCAGCTGAAGCGGGGAGCTTTTGCCCCGCAGACATACGAGACCGTTTTCCGGTATACGCAGGATCTGAGCGAACCCGGCGTACCGGATGATCAGAGGGAAAGGATGACGTTCCGGGGCAGGATCGACCGGGTGGACATGGCGGAGGACGAGGACCGCGTTTATGTCAAGGTGGTGGATTATAAATCCGGGGACCGCAACTTTGACCTTGCGGCGCTCTACTACGGATTGCAGCTGCAGCTCGCAGTCTATATGAGTGCTGCTCTGGAGCTGGAGCAGAGGAGGCATCCGGAGAAGGAGGTCGTCCCTGCGGCCCTTCTGTACTATCATGTGGAGGATCCCATGGTGGAGACGGCGGCGGAGCCTGCGCCGGAAGAGCTGGACCGGCAGATTTTGAAAAGCCTTCGGATGAAAGGCGTCGTCAACGACTCGCCGAAAGTGTTGGGGCTTCTGGACGGCTCTTTCTCAGAAAAATCGGACGTGATCCCTGTGGAAAGGACAAAGAAAGGATTGTTCACGGCGTCTTCCGGCGTCCTGAAAGAGGAGGAACTGCAGGAAATCGTCAGCTTTGTGAAGGAGAAAGTGAAGAGCCTCGGCAGGGAGATCCTGGAGGGAAAGATTTCGCCGGATCCCAGCCAGCTGAAGGACGACGACTCCTGTACTTATTGTCCCTACGGAAAGGTCTGCGGCTTTGATCCGGGGATACCGGACTGTAAGAAGCGGAGGCTGGAGCAGATCGATAAAAAGGAAGCCTTAAAGCGGATGAAAGAGGAGCAGTGAGCATGGAAGTAGATTTCACAACGGAACAGAAGCAGGTCATTGAGCTGCGGGACGTGAACATCCTGGTGTCAGCGGCCGCCGGAAGCGGAAAGACGGCGACCCTTACGGAGCGCATTGTCAGGATGGTCAGCGATGAAGAACATCCTGTAGATATCGACAGGCTCTTAGTGGTGACGTTTACCAACGCGGCGGCCGCGGAGATGCGGGAGAGGATTGGGCAGAGGATCGGAAAGGAAATTCAGAAACATCCACAGTCGGAGCATCTGCAGCGTCAGGCCGCCCTTCTGCACAACGCGCAGATCACCACCATCGACAGCTTTTGCCTTTTTTTGGTGAAGAACCATTTTAACGAGATCGGGCTGGATCCCGCCTTCCGGGTAGCGGATGAGAGGGAGATCAAGCTTTTGCAGCAGGAGGCCCTGGAGGAACTGATCGAGGAGGCCTATGAAAAAAAGGAAGAGTCCTTCTTAAACTGCGTGGAGACGCTCTGTTTTAAGGGGAGGGATACGGAGCTGGAGGAGCAAATCCGCAGTCTCTCCCGCTATGCGGCGAGTTTCCCCTGGCCGGAAGAATGGCTGGCACGGAGAAAGGAGGATTACGCGGCCTCCACCCCGGAAGAATTCTGCGGGACGAGCGTCTTTTCTTACCTGGCGGACTATGCGGCGAAAGTGCTGGCGGACTGCGCGGAGCTTTCCCAGACGGCCCTGGACATGGCCCGGGAGCCGGGAGGTCCGTATATGTACGTGCCCCTTTTGGAGGTGGAGACGGAAAAATTCCGGGAGCTGGCCAGGGAGGGAGAGCGTCTTCTGGAGGATGGGAAACTGACGGGAGAATCCAGTGAGGGCGAGGAGTCCCGGCAGACAGGAGAGATTCCGGAGCCGGAAAGTACGGGATCCGGAGAGAAGCGTCCTGATAGGATAGAGCTTGCGGACCGCGGTCAGGTTAGGCTGAAAAACTGGGAGAGGCTTCGGGACGGGGTCATAGCCATGACCTTTGATTCCCTTCCCAACAAAAAAGATCCGGACGTGGATCCCGGAAAGCGGGAGCGGTCAAAGGCCGTACGGGACGGCGTCAAGAAGGCCTTTGGGGAACTGAAAGACCAGCTTTTTAACGTTCCCCTGGAGAATGTGGTTCAGCAGGGCCAGGCCTGCGCCCGGGCGGTGGAGGCTTTGGTGGACCTTGCGCTGGACTTCGACCGCCGCATGAAGGAAAAAAAGCAGGAGAGGAAGATCATCGATTTTACGGATATGGAGCACTACGCCCTGGAGATCCTTTTGGAGCGAAAGGATGGAGAGATCCGCCCCAGCCGGGTGGCAAAGCAGTACAGGGACTATTTTCAGGAAATCCTGATCGACGAGTACCAGGACAGCAATTTGGTACAGGAGTACCTTCTGCGGGCGGTCTCCGGGGAGGAGGACGGACGCTTCAATCGGTTCATGGTGGGAGACGTGAAGCAGAGCATTTATCGCTTCCGCCTCGCGAGACCGGAGCTCTTTCTGGAAAAATATGGTACCTATAAGCAAGAGGGGGACAGACGCAGGATTGATCTTGCCCAGAATTTCCGAAGCCGGGTGACCGTGATCGACGCGGTGAACGCAGTGTTTTCGAGACTGATGAGCCGCAGGATCGGCGGGATCGACTACGACGAGCGGGTCGAGCTCCATCTGGGGGCGAAGTTTCCGGAGGGCGACGGCTTTGAGAGCGAGCTGATCCTGACGGAAAAACCGGATAAGACGGCGGAGCTGAATGCCAAGCAGACGGAAGCCCTGGCCGTGGCGCTGCGGATCCAGAAACTGCTCCGGGAGGGCCGCGTCACGGAGGAAAAAACCGGGAAACTGCGTCCGATCCGTTATCGCGATATCGTGATCCTGCTCCGCTCCCTGGCGGGCTGGAGCGAAGAGCTTCAGGCCGTTTTGGAAGAACAGGGGATCCCCGCATACGTCAGCTCCAAGAGCGGATATTTCAATGCGGAGGAGGTGCAGGAACTTCTGAATTTTCTCCGGGTGGTGGACAATCCCCTGCAGGACATCCCCCTCTATGGCGTGCTGCGCTCCGTATTCGGCGGCTTTACTGAGGAGGAGATCGCCCGGATCCGGGGGACGGTTCGGGAAGGAGCGCTTTACGAGGCCCTGCAGTCCTATGGAGGAGAGAAAACCGCGGCCTTTATGGAGCGTTTGGAGCGTTACCGGAGCATGACCGCGCATCTTCCGGTGCGGGCCCTGATCCTGCGGATCGTGGAGGATTACGATTACCTGAATTATGTGACGGCGCTGCCGGGGGGCGGAAAGCGCCGCGCGAATATAGAGATGCTGCTCGTGAAAGCCGCTGATTTCGAAAAGACCAGTTATTTCGGGCTCTTTCATTTCCTGCGGTATATCGAACAACTGGAGAAATACGACGAGGATTACGGGGAGGCGGATACCCTGGAGGAGAACGCGGATGTGGTGCGGATCATGAGCATCCATCGGAGCAAGGGCCTGGAATATCCCGTGGTGTTTGTGTCGGGCCTCGGCAGAAAGTTCAATATGAAGGACATAAACCGGTCGGTGGTCCTGGACATGGATCTGGGGATCGGCATGGATTACGTGGATTCCGTAAAGCGGTTCCGGTGCAAAACGCTCCAAAAGAACGCCGTAGCGAAGAAACTCCGGGAGGATTCCCTTTCAGAGGAACTGCGTCTCCTGTACGTCGCCCTGACCCGGGCGAAGGAAAAGCTGATCCTCACCGCCTCGTCGGAGAAGATAGAGGAAACGATCCTGGCGGAGGGAATAGGAGAACAGGAAAGGCTCTCTTTTTCGGACTTTATCCACGCCCAGAACTATCTGGATTTTCTCGTTCCCATTCTAAAGAGGACGGGGCTGACGATCCAAGTGGCGGGGGAGGAAGCCCTGGCGGAGGGGCGGTTGGCGGAACAGATGGAACTGGGGGCGGACAGGGCGCGGCTGGAATTTGCCTCCGCGCTGGCGCGGCCGGAAAGCCTGGAGATCCTGCGGGATCGCTTCGCCTTCCGGTACCCTCACGCGGTCTTGAAGGACCTCCATACGAAGACCACCGTGTCGGAGCTGAAAATCCGGGCCATGTCGGAGAAGGATGAGGCGGCGTTCCACGCCTTTGAAGAAAAGGAACCACCCGTCTATGTGCCGCGGTTTCGCAGGGAGACGGAGGAAGTCACCGGGGCGGCGCGGGGAAACGCCTACCACAGGGCCATGGAGATCCTGGATCTGCAGGAGGTTTTGGGCGCGCAGTTTTCCTCTTTCCCGGAGAACTATGAGGCATACGCGCAAAGTTTGGATGAGGGAAAATTGAAGGAATCCCTGGAGAACTTTTTTGAGAGACAGAAAGAGGAATTCCGCCTGCAGGAGGAATATTACAAGGCGCTTCGGATGGAACGGATCTGCCGGTTCTTAAAGGCGGAGATCGGTTACCGGATGTGGAGGGCGGACCGTGAGGGCGCGCTTTACCGGGAACAGCCCTTTGTCCTTGCGATCCCCGCGTCCCGGCTCAGCGAGACCTTCCCGGAGGAAGAAAAAGTTCTGGTACAGGGGATCATCGACGTTTACTTTATAGAGGAGGGGGAGATCGTCCTTCTGGATTACAAGACGGACGTGATCCCGAATATGGAGGCCCTGTGGAACCGCTATGAAACCCAGCTGGAGTATTATCAGGAGGCGCTGGAGAGACTGACAGAAAAAAAGGTGAAGGAGAAAATACTTTACTCCTTCCACCTTTCTCTCATGTGATGTACTATGGAAACTTATGAAACCCTGCCCCTACTGCTCGTCTGACAGAAGGAATTTTCTGGTCTGAGGCAGTTTTAAGAGGGCAACCGCGCCCGCCACGGTAAAGATCAGTTCGGGCAGCATATAGGCCCCGTTGTAGAGCAGGCTGTACAGATACGTGTTTTCCGTGTAGAAGGCTTCCCAGAGCTGTCCGAAACTGTGCCAGATCACTACGCCGCTCAAGAAGTGGCAGACGAAGCGCAGGATCACTGCCAGGGCGATGCCGGCGATCTGACCTGCCAGCGTCTTACGGAAGAGACCGGAGAGGCCCAGGACCGTGAAGGCCAGGATGTAATCCAGCAGGATGCAGGCGATCAGCATGCCCGGGGTAAGTCCCCAGCCGAATAATCCGTCCATGATCCCCTGGCCGAACTGGATCAGGGAGTACAGGAAAGCCACGATCAGTCCGCTCTTTACGCCCCTCTTAATGGAAAACAGGGCGATGGGCAGCATGGACAGCAGGGTGATGGAGCCGCCCCAGGGCAGCTTGAACACCTGGATGAAGCTCAGGACGGTGGCCATGGCGATCATAACCGCGCCCTCCACCAGGATCAGTACTTTTTTGTTTTTCTTCATAAAAAAATCCTCCTTTTTGTGTGGCAGGAGGAATCACATCCCGTCTGTTCAAGATATGGGACAGGCGCGCCGGGATAAAAAATCTTAAATTGAAAAAGGTCTTCAATCAAAAAAACCCGTATTTTGCTGCATGTCCGGATCCGTTCGGACGGTGCTTCCCTACGCCGGTATTATCCGGGTCAGGTAGTGAGGGTTAGAAGAAGCGGACTTCTTCAGTCTCAGCGATGTGCTCCCCTAGCGATATTGTTTCGGCGTTTTTTGCCAAAATGGGTTTGACAGATCCCGCCGCGATTTTTACTATACTGCGTTGCCGGACATTTGTCAAGCAGTATTGGACTTGAGTTTTCGTACTTTGCAACAAGATAAAGAAAAAACAGTTTTTAATGGTATCCTGCTGTCATTGTTTTGAAGTG
>CANQEV010000053.1 GCA_947595925.1 uncultured Acetatifactor sp.
CTGAGATCGTATGCTTTTTCAATGCTTATGCGGCTTTAAAGCAGTTTTCTATTCCACACATTCTGATGATGAGCCTGAAAAAATGTGATATATGGTTGGTATTATAGCAGATTAGGGAAGGAATGTCCAGACAAGACGCTTATCTACAACAAATCCGCATTCGTTGACAACTATGGATGATCATGATATGATCAATCTTGCTGATTTAATAATTTGATTTTGGAGGATGTAAATATGGTAATTGCATTAAGAATACATAAATTAAGAATACACAACATTTGATAGCATGAAACTTTTGATTGATAGTTTCATGCGCAAGTGAATTGCAGACAAAACTATTTAATCAAGGAGAAAACCTATGAAGTTTCAAGATAATGTTATTAGGGAATATTTAAAAAATGTATATTTTGTAGCAGGAACACCTTGCGGAGGCAAGACAACGGTTTCAAAAGGCTTAGGGAGGAAATATCATATCCCTGTTTACGATATCGATGAGATGTTTCCTGTTCATCAGCGAATGTCTGATGTGAAATATCAGCCATCTATGAATAAGTCGTTTAAGGATGCAGATGAATTTTTTGGCAGAACAGTAGAAGAATATAGAGAGTGGCTGATAAGCAATACCAGGGAAGACCTTGAATTTGTAATAATGGACTTGATTAGATTATCACAAAATGGATCCATTATTTGTGACTGCCATCTTACGCTTTCAGAGGCAGAATTGCTTACTTCTTCAGACAGAATAGTGTTTATGATCAAAGAGCCAAAAGATCTGGTTGATGATTATTGTAATAGACCAGACCATCAAGGTTTTAATGATTTCATTCATAGTGCAACTGATGTGGAAAAGGCAAAGGCAACATGTAGTGAGACATTAAAAAGTCTAAATGATAAACATTATCAGGCGATTAAGGAAAGTGATTACTTTTGGTTGGAGCGAGATGAAAATAGAAGTGTTGAGGAAACGATCGAACTTGTTGCCAAACATTTTGGTATGAAGAAAAATTGTTAAGCAATCCGCTTAAAAAACTTAACAACTTCCAATTGAACAAAATCGCTGCGCGATGGCTTATGCCTGACCTGTTTCGGTCTCGGATACGCCATCGGCAGCAAAGATAATGGTAAGACGCAGAAATAGCCGCCCTCGGCCAAAGGATGCGGCTATTTCTGCTGTAACCAACTAATCGGGCTAACCGTCTATCGGCAGCTCCTGTGGGACATCTGTTAACGCAGATGTCCTTCTTTATGTTTAAAATATTACGATTTTCAGAGTACTGCAAGTGTAATATTTACATATTACACAAACCGACTTTTATAAAAAACTGCACGAACTTTTTTTTGTGGTATAATGTTAATAGTGAGACAAAACCTTTAGGGGAATAGTGGAATCTGATAAAGTATGGATGAGATAGAAAAATGGAAATGGTTAGAATAACATCGCTTACAAAAACATATAGAAGTGGAACGATAGATACCACAGCACTTAATAATGTGTCGCTGACAATTGAAAAGGGGGAGTTTGTGGCAATTGTCGGAGCTTCCGGCTGTGGTAAGACAACACTTTTAAATATGATAGGAGGGTTGGACAGGCCATCAGAAGGTAAGGTTTACATAAATGATATATCGATCCATGATATGAATGATGAAGAACTTTGTGTATTCAGAAGAAAGAATATAGGGTTTGTTTTTCAGAATTATAATCTGCTGCCTGTTCTAAATGTCTATGAAAATATTGTATTGCCGCAAAAGCTGGAAGGATGCGAAATTGATACGGAATTTATTGAGGAAGTCGCCAATTTTTTAGGAATACAGGATAAATTATTTCAAATGCCGACTGCGTTATCGGGAGGCCAGCAGCAGCGGGTAGCGGTTGCGAGAGCGCTATGCATGAAGCCTGCTATCATTTTGGCGGATGAACCCACAGGAAATTTGGACAGCAAGGCGAGCCGGAAAGTTATAGAACTAATGCAGCAGATGGCGGCGACATATAAGCAGACGGTTGTGATAGTGACACATAGTGAGGAGATTGCAAAGAAGGCAGGGCGGATCATTCGAATGAGAGATGGGGAAGTTTTAGATCCCATATCTTCGGCCCTGGAGTCTGCAAATGAGGGATCGTGTGACGCTCCGGAAGAAGGATCCGTATGAAAATTGTGAAGAGTCTTGCAGACGCGTTCGGGAAAGCTGACAGGAAAAGAAATCTTCTTTTGTCTGGGATCATTGCGCTGACTATTGCTGTATTGTTTGTCATAATGAGCCTTGCAAAAGGCAGGATTCTGGCTGAGAACATAAGGGGAATCCGTGAAAATGGCTCTGCGGCTTCAGTTGTCTTGGAGAATGCGTCTGAAGAACAGTATCAACAGCTTTTAGAACTGAATTATATAAGCGATGTCGGAGTGGTAAAAGACTTTGGACATGGCTATAGGAACGAGAGATATTTTCTGACCTGCAGTGTGGTCAGGGAAGCTGATTTTCAGAAAATTTTCGCCCCTGCATTTGAAGATATGGAGGGAAACTATCCTCAGGCTGTGGATGAGGTGATTCTGTCACTGCGTATATTATCCAGCCTCGGAATAGAGGAGCCGGAGATAGGAATGGAAATACCGTTGTATATTGTAAGAAATGACTGGCTTTCCAGCGGAGCGGAAGATATTCAGATGAATTTTCGGCTGAGCGGTTATTACAGAGATTATGTGTCTTCCTGGGAGAAGCTGCCTACCGCGTATTTTTCCGAAGCCTTGTTACGAGAGCAGGGAATTGCTCTGTTTCCCGGCAACGCACTCATAGTGTCAGATCAGATATGGATGGGCAGAGATCAGGTCGAAAAACGGTTTTATCAGGATCTTGATATGAGAGATGAACAAAATCTTTGGGTGGTAAACGAGGGAAGCCGGAAAGCGTTACAGAGTATGGCCGGAGGATTTTTTGCAGCGTTCACCGAGATTCTATTGATCATCTTAAGTATGAATCTGGTTTTGTACAATATTTTTTCCGTGGGTATCAGCAGATATAAAAAACAATACGGATTGTTGAAGGTGATAGGGGCAACCCCGAAACAGATCAAAGGCGTCTTTTTTCTGCAAGGCGCCAGAATTCTGTTGACAGGAATTATCGTTGGAGTCTTGTTGGGAAGTATTATTGTGCGGCTTGCGGTTCCAGGACTGGTGACACAAATGGTCCTCGCGGGGACCGGAAAAGCAAAGGATCTGGCAATTTATTCTTGGAGGCTGCTGGTGTTGTCGGTTTGTCTGGGAGTATTGGGAGCTATTGCTTCGCTGATGTATTGTATCCGGCGTATCATCATATTATCGCCGGTAGAATGTCTTGGTTCTGAGAACATATCCAGCGTTTCACCCCAGAAACATAAATCTTCAAAGGGGTGTGAGATCCGGGAAATTTCCTGGAGAAATTTATTCAGGAACCGTAAAAAAATGCTGTTGTCAATAGGTTCTCTGTTTCTTGGCATAGAGGTTACCCTGTTGTCTACAGTAATAATTGAGGGCATGGATCAGACCAATAGGATCGAGCAAAGACCGGATTTTGAAATAGGCATCACAAAAGACGCAGTGAGAGACTACATCTACACAGCCGCAGGGCATTATGAGACAATCGGACATGAATTGCTGCCCCAGGAACTGATTGACTCCATCGCCGTGATTACGGAAGCTGCGGATGAAGATATGGTGGAATGTACCGGCAGTTATGGTTTTTTTGATCGTGGTTCAATGAGTATGCGCCCCAGACAGCTTTCCTATAGGAACGATGTTGACATTATAACAGAACTGACGGTTCAAATCGTACCGGACACATGGGTAAAGGAACTGAGAAATTATGTGGAAAGATATAGATTGCATATAGATATGGATCTGTTTCAGGGAGGAAAAGGATTTCTTTTACTTCACAGTCATGAACTGTCACAACAGCAGCAGACGGAGACGGATAAGGTAATTGGGGAAAAACTCAGCGTGATCCTCTGTCAAAGTGGAGGAAAGGAATTTGAACTAACCTGCAGCGGGTATCTCGATACAACGGAAAAGGGCTTTCCGCCATTAAATATGCCCTGGGAAGGAAAGAACCTGAATTATATCATTATCAGCAATGCCACAGCAGAGCAGCTCGGAATAACGCCCCATGTCTATTCTGTTTCCTTTGATGTCAGCCCGCAGCAGGAGCCGGAGATCAAAAGAAAGCTGCAGGAGCTTTTGGCAGGATGGAATCAGGAGACCGAAAGTTATACCTCCTATTATCTGACTGCAAAATCAGATATTCTTGCGGAGGAACAGAGCTATATACTGGCGGTAAGGGTGGTAATGGGAGTCTTTAACGGAGTGCTGATGCTGTTTGCTGTTCTGGGTTATTGTAATATTGTCATTACAGGCATAGTGGAGCGGCGGATGGAATTTGCCATAATGCGCAGTATAGGGATGACGAGAAAGCAGTTAAAGAAAATGCTGATATGGGAGGGAGTGTTTTACAGCTGTTGTATCCTGGGGCTATTAGTAAGCTTGGGGAATGTGGTTTTATTTGTCACAGGAATCCTGATGAGCAGGAATACTTTATATTTTGTGTTTCGTTTTCCAACGCTTGAATTGCTGTGCTTTCTTATTCTGCTCTTTGGCATAAGCATTGGAATTCCGCTTGCTGCATATAGCGGTGTATGCAAAGAAAGTGCTGTTGAGAGATTGAGAAATGCGGTAAACAGTAATGGGTAAGTATATTGCTAATGAGTGGGATGCCAATGCGATTGTTATTCACCCAATGTGTTTGCTATTCACATGCTATTTATCTTCGATTTTAATTTTACATTAAAAATTTAATGATAAACATTAAAAACATATTGACAAACATAAATAATGGGTTTATACTGACATCATAAACCGCGGGATGGCAGTCAAATTGATGTTTGTATGAAGCAGGAGGAAAGAAACTATGAACGAGCAAAACAATAAAATGGAGAAGATAAAGCGGAGCAGCAACATAACAAAGAGAATCGTAACGATCGGCAAGATATTTATGATCGCGGTGGCGGTAATGACGTTTGTGAGTGGAATCATTCTGTTCGCGCTCTCCACGGACAGTAATGAGAGTGACAAATTCAGACAGATAGCGGAGATGGAACAACTTACCATAGATATACGAATATTTGGTTTCGATATCGCTACAGATCTGGCGGACGACACCGCGGATCTAAACGGCCTGACTGTACTGGGAGCATTTATGTTTTTCCTGTGCGTTCTGTTTATTCTATTTGCGGTCACGCTGCATTTTGTGGCTAAGACATTTAAGGAGATCCGGGACAGCGATTCGCCGTTTCGTCCTGCTGTCCTTAAGAATTTGAGACTGCCCTTTATCTTAATTACATTGATGGCGTCGCAGAACAGCCTGATCTTCGGGGCGGTCGTAGGTGTCGCACTCTGGTGCGTTTATTGCATAGTGGACTACGGGTGCGAACTGCAAAGGCAGTCCGACGAGACACTGTAACACATCTTAACGGAAGCGGGGAAAAGATATGGCGATTATATTGAGACTCGACAGGATGATGGCTGACAGAAAAATATCGTTGAATGAACTGGCGGAAAAAGTGGGCATCGCCAATGTGAACCTCTCCAATATCAAGACGGGCAAGGTGAGTGCAATCCGGTTCTCCACCCTCAACGCGATCTGCGATGTGCTGGATTGCCAGCCAGGCGATCTGCTGGAATTTAAGAGGGATGTGACAGAGACGAAAGAAGGATAAATCTGACAAAAACGATCAGATAAAAAATAGATATGATGTTGCTGTATCATAGTGGTATTAGTGGGCACGGAGAATGCGGTTTATTTGTGCCGCCAACTGAAAGGCGGCGGAAATAGTGTTCCATCGGCGGCATTGTAAATCGAATTTACGTAAATTGATTTTAGAAATTTCCAGTTGTATTTTTGGACGGATAGGGTTATAATAAAGGTAACCTGGAATGTACGATAAAGCTTGTTAATTTTGAACCTACATTTACTTTTATGGGATTCTTATATTGCCATGTGGCTGTCAAGCCCTCACTCCCAGGCGTGCCTGGAATGAGAGGATTGCAAGGGAAGGCAAAAGCATGACTGCGGTTACCCACCTAGCTTGGCTAGGAGTCAAAGAACAAGACGCGGCATTCTGGGTGCAAAGAATTACGAAGGATGAAAGGGCAGCTTTCCGGGGGACCGGGGCTGCTCCTTTTATGTCTGCATCCCGGGAGAAGTTCCGGCATTGTCCCATGGGCTGGGGAGGATACGGCACAGGGGACAGCTGAGCACAGGGGTGATGAAAAGACGGCGGTGAGCGGACAGGGGCGGTTTTGTGGAAAACGACAGGGGCCCGAATGACTGCCAGATCCTGGGATCGAGGGGGAGGGAGCGGAATTGACAAAGAACCAAAGGACACAGTTGAAGGGGCTGATCTGTATTCTGGCGATTCTGCTCCTTCTGATCTTGTTTATCGCAAAGCTGGTGACCGAAATCTTTTCGGGGGAACCGGAGGAGCAGGAGAATCCGGAGATGCCGCCGGTTTTGGAGACGATACATAACGTCTGGATACAGGAGGGAGCGGCGGGGACGCTGACGGTGTTTGCCGAGGGCGAGACCAGAAAATACCCTTTGTCAGAGTCGCTTTCCATCGGTGGCCTGAATGTGTCCGATCAGAAAACTGCTGAAGAGCAGGAACCTCAGGGGACAGGGGATCCTGACAAAGGGACGGGAGTCCTTGCGGAAGGATCCGGTAGGACAGGGACGGGTGTGACGCAGGACTTGGATCAGGTATCCGGGGATTCGCTCCGGGATCAGATCGCGGATCTCACATTGACCGACGGCGTTGTGACGGAGATCCTTCTGAAGAGTGAAAAGATCCACGGGACGGTGGAGAGGGTCGGAAAAGATTTCGTGGAACTTGCAGGATACGGATGTCTGGAACTGGATCCGGATTATCGGGGTTACCGGCTCTATGGGGAACCGGCGATGAAGACCGTATCGGAACTGATCATAGGATATGATTTTGCGGATTTTGTCCTATTTGAAAACCGGATCTGCGCCATTCTCTTCGCCGGTGAAGAGGCCATGGAGACCATCCGGGTCCTCTTAAAAACATCAAATTTTGAAGAAATGTTTCACGGGAAACTTGAAATCACTTCGGATGTGGGATTTACGGTCAGGCGGCTGGGAGAACCTCTGAGCAGCGCTTCCCAGAGCGCGGGTTCACAGGCAGGAGCGGGTGACGGCGCGGCGAGCTATGGGCCCGGAGAAATCTGCGTGATAGACGCCGGAAGTTTTTCCGGGGACGGGGATTTGATCCTGGAAGCCGTGCCCTCGGCCCTGACCGGAAAGCTTTACATAAACAATCTGGAGAGAAACGGCGGCATACCGGGTTACCGGGGAAAGCTGGAGATCCGGTGTACGGAGCAGGGTCTTACGGCGGTGAACGTCCTTCCCCTGGAGGAATATCTGTATGCCGTGGTTCCCAGTGAGATGCCGGCGTCCTACCCCATGGAGGCGCTGAAGGCCCAGGCGATCTGCGCCAGGACCTACGCGTACGGCAGGATGCAGCATGCCGGATATCCCCTGTACGGGGCCCATGTGGACGATTCCACATCCTACCAGGTCTACAATAATCAGGCGGAGCAGGAGAGCGCAACCAATGCGGTAAAGGCCACCTGCGGTCAGATCCTTCGCACCGGCGCCGGTCTGACTGCGGAGACCTTTTACTATTCCACCTCTTGCGGTCGGGGGACCGACGCCAAGGTCTGGAAGACGGAGGCGGCCCAGAAGATCGATTACCTTCCGGGAAAGCGGATCCGCACAGATGCGGAGATTATTGGAGAAAATCAGGGAGAAGAAGACGGGCTCTGGTGGCTTCCGCTTCTAGGAGAGGCTGGAGAAGATTCGGGGGTGGACCTGGGAATCCTTTTGGAGCAGGATGCCGGGACGGCCCCGGGAGGGCAGACAGGCGTAGGCGGCGGTTCCTTTGATGGGGAGGACGGTATGGACGCCGGAAAGAATGGAGGTTCCTCCGGGCAAAACGGTTCCACGGGAGAAGACGGAAATGCCGGGCAGGGTGGAGGAAGTTCTTCGGAAATGAGCGCGCCGGATCTAAATCTCCTGGGGGCGGAGTTTTTGCTGACCCGGGACGCCGCCGATTTTGAGTTTGGCCAGGGGTGGTACCGCTGGATCTACCAGGCGCGGGATCTGGATGTGGAGGCATTTCGGACCCGGCTGGAGAAAAACGCGGATCAGGAAGTCACGAAATTCAAGAAGATCCTGTCGCTGCATGTCACGAAAAGAGGTGCCGGCGGCATAGCGGATGAGCTGACGGTGGAAACGGAGAAGGGGACTTATACGGTGTCGGGGGAAAACGCCATCCGGAAGGTCCTCTGCGACGGGAAAACTGCGGCCATACTTTGGAACGGAAAGAGCGGTAACTGTCCTTCGCTCCTTCCCAGCGCTTTTTTTGTCATGATACCTAGCGCAGAAGGGGAAAATGTGGTAGGATATACTTTGATCGGCGGCGGACACGGGCACGGCGTGGGAATGAGCCAGAACGCCGCCAGGGAGATGGCAGATGCGGGCTGGACGGCGGAGGAGATTTTGGGCTTCTTCTATGAAAGTTGTTCCGCGGAGGCGATCTATTAACCGGTAAAGGACAGTCGAAATTTGAAAGTACAACAGCAGCGGAGGAAAGATGATCGGTAAACTATGGAGGATCCTGACGGATTTCGGCAGGAAATTAGGGAAACAGAATATCAGCGCTTTTTCAGCCAGCACCGCTTTCTTTTTCTTTCTGTCCTTGGTGCCCATGCTGATCATGATCTGTACGGTCATACCGTACACGCCCCTGACCCGTGAAAATCTGCTGATGGCGGCGGGGGGCCTTGTCCCGGAAAAGATCTACCCCCTGGTGGAGGGATTGATCTATGAAGTGTATGAGAAGTCTTCGGGAGTGCTTTCCGTGGCGGCCATTGTGACGCTGTGGACCGCGGGAAAAGGCATGCTGGCGTTGATGCGGGGGCTGAACGCCGTGGGAGATATGGAGGAGACCCGAAACTATTTTCTGGTCAGGCTCATCGCAAGCTTTTACACGGCCATCATGCTGGTCATGGTATTGGCGTCCCTTTTGGTGATGGTCTTTGGAAACCGGCTTGTGGACATGCTGCTGTACAAGGTTCCCAGGCTGCAGGCGCTGGTGGCGCTTTTCATGAACTTCCGGTTTCTGGTGCTGTGGATCCTGCTGACGTTCCTATTTGCCGCCGTCTACGCCTATGTGCCAAGCGGAAAGCTGAGTTTCTGGGAGCAGATGCCGGGGGCCACGTTTACGGCCGTGGGCTGGAGCCTGTTTTCCTGGGGCTTCTCCCTCTATGTGGACTGGACGGATTACAGCGTGTACGGAAGCCTGTCCATCATCATCCTGGTGATGCTCTGGATGTATTTCTGTATGTATATCGTGATGATGGGGGCTTATATCAATCATTACTTCAGTTCCGTGGGCAGGGCCCTGCACAGGATGCGGCGGGAGAGGAAGGATCTCAAGGAGGATCGCTGAATCGCTCGTAAATCAGAGAGCAAATGCATCATAAATTGGGTGCCTATTGAGAGTTTTTTGTCTTGACATTTCAGGTCCTTTTCGTTAGAATAAACTTTATGAAAAAGGCTGTGATGGTGCGAACAGACACAGATCGAGGTAGGTTCCTGCTTTTCTAAACGGGCCAGAGAGGGTATGCCGCCGGCTGAAAGCATCCCAGATAAGGGCAGGACACCGAATTTCCCACCGGAGCCGTCCCGGGGAAGGGGAGAGATCCCTGCTAGCCGGGGCCGTCGGCGCTCGTTACGCGCAAAATGAGAGTCCATATCGGCGTCCGGGGGACGGAAAGGCGTCTTCCTCGTGAACGGGGACGGGGCGTTCTGTTTCGGTATCGGAAAGGAAAGAGAAGAGTTCCGAAGAGCGGAGGCGGCAGTCTCGCAGTATGACGGCGGATATGGGAAAAAGGGTGGTACCGCGCGGAGTAAGCGTCCCTTGCACAGAGAATGTGCAGGGGTTTTTTAAATTCACGGAAACGGAGGAAGAGAGAGGATGAACGATAAGTTCGAAAGCATTAAGCAGGAGATCCTGGACGGGATCGACGGACTGGCCAGCTCCAGGGCTGTGTATGACTTCAAGAAGCAGTTTCTGGATTCCAAGACCGGGAAGATCGGCCAGCTCATGAAGGAGATGAAGAATATCGCGCCCGAGGAGAGGGCGGGATTCGGCAAGGGCGTCAATGAATTAAAGGAGTGGGCGCAGCAGAAGTTCTCCGAGCTGGACGAGAAGATCAGGGAGAAGGAGTTGAAACTACGCTATGAGCTGGAGCGCATCGACGTGACCATGCCGGCGGAAGGGCGGGAGACAGGGAATCTTCACCCCATCACCCAGATGCGGAATGAAATTATAGACGTTTTCTCCGGAATGGGCTTTGAAGTGTTTGAAAACCGGGAGATCGAGAACGATTACTACAATTTCACGGCGTTGAACACTCCCAAGGATCACCCGGCCAGGGATATGCAGGATACCTTCTATCTCTCCCCGGAGTTCCTTCTGGCGACCCAGACCTCCGCGGCCCAGATCCACACGATGGAGGAGAAGAAGCCTCCCATCAAGATCCTGTGCCCCGGAAAGGTGTTCCGCTCCGACGACGACGCCACCCATTCCCCCATGTTCCATCAGATGGAGGGCCTTGTGGTGGATAAGAAGATCACGCTCTGCGACTTAAAGGGGATGCTGGACGTGTTTGTGAAGAAGATTTACGGGGAGAGCACGACGACCAGGCTCCGCCCCTCCTACTTCCCGTTTACCGAGCCCTCGGTGGAAGTGGACGTGAGCTGCTTTGAGTGCGGCGGCAAGGGCTGCAAGCTCTGCAAGGGCACCGGGTGGATCGAGATCCTGGGGGCCGGCATCGTAAACCGGAAGGTGCTGGAGAACTGCGGCATCGATCCCGACGAGTACAGCGGCCTGGCGTTCGGCATCGGCATCGAGCGCGCCACCATGCTGAAGTACGGCATCAACAATATCAAGCTGTTGTTCGAGTCCGATCTGCGGGTGCTGGAGCAGATCGATGACAACTAAGGAGGGAAGACTATGTTAGCGCCATTGAGCTGGTTAAAAGAATATGTGGATATTGACGTTGCGCCCCATGAATTAGAAAAGAAGCTGTTCTCCTGCGGGTTTGAAGTGGAGGAATTAAGAGAAGTCGGCCGGGATATCAGCGGGGTCGTGGTGGGTTATGTGGAGGAGTGCGAGCCCATCCCGGAAACTCATCTGCACCTGTGTAAGGTAAACGCCGGGGAGCACGGCGTGTTCCAGGTCTGCTGCGGCGCCGATAATGTCCGGGCAGGCGGGAAATTCCCCCTGGCACTGGTCGGGGCCACGGTCTACGCCACCGCAAAGGATCACAAGACGGTGGAGGGCGTAATGACGATCAAGAAGGGGAAGCTTCGGGGGTACGACTCCGAAGGGATGCTCTGCTCCGGCACCGAGCTGGGGGTCAGCGAGGATATGTTTCCCGGCGGAGGCTATAACGGCCTTCTGGAGCTGCCGGAGGACGCCCGGACGGGGGAGGACGTGAAACCCCTCTTAGGATTGGACGACTGGATCTACGACGTCTCCATCACGGCGAACCGCCCGGACTGCCAGAGTATCCTGGGTCTTGCCCGGGAGGTGGCGGCGGCCCTGAAAAAGCCCCTGAAGGAGCCCTCTTATGACTATGCTCAGACCGACGTTGTAAAGGAAGGGTTTACCGTATCGGTGGAGGCTTCGGATCTCTGTCCGAGATATATCGGCCATTATGTGTACGACGTAAAGATCGGGGAGTCCCCCCTTTGGATGAAGAGAAGGCTTGCGCTGGTGGGGCAGACCGCGATCTCGAATATTGTAGATATCACCAATTATGTGATGCTGGAGATGGGGCAGCCCATGCACGCTTTTGACTGCGGCTATCTGGAGGGCAATGAGATCCGGGTGCGCCGCGCGGGAGACGGAGAAAAGATCGTCACCCTGGATTCCCAGGAATATGAACTCAACTCCAATAATTTAGTCATCTGCGACGGGGTGAAGCCAGTGGCCCTTGCGGGAGTGATGGGCGGCTTAAACTCCGAGATCCGGGACACGACGGCGGCGGTGATGTTCGAGTCCGCGAAGTTTGCCCGGGACAATATCCGAAAGACCTCCAGGGCGCTGGGAAAGCGCACGGATGCCAGCGCGAAGTATGAGAAGGGCGTCGACGAGTACACCACGGTCCACGCCATGAAGAGGGCGCTGCACCTGATCACGGAACTGGGCTGCGGCAAGGTCTCCGCCACGCATCTGGACGTCAACACCGGCAACTCCATTGAGCCCAGGGAGATGAAGGTCAGCGTCCGCAGGGTGAACGACGTCCTGGGGATCGAAGTTCCCGGGGAAGAGATTTTGAAAATTATGGAGAGCCTGAATTTCGCCCCCGCCATCGACGGCGACGAGCTGACCCTTCAGGTTCCCGCCTACCGGGAGGATATGGATTCCTACCCCGACGTGGCGGAGGAAGTGATCCGCATGTACGGGTACGACCATGTGATTCCCACGTTCATGCCGGACGCCCTGGTCACCATGGGCGGCATGAACCGGAAACAGCGCAGGGAGCTGAAGTTAAAGAGGGATCTCTGCAGCATGGGGGCCTATGAGTGCATCCACTACTCGTTCTTCTCCCCCTCCGACCTGGATCTCCTGCGCCTTCCGGAGGATGCCCCGGAGCGGAACGCGATCCGGATCCTGAACCCGATCAATGAGGAACTGTCGCTGATGCGCACCACCCTGGCGGCTTCCATGCTGAACGCCATCGCCAGGAACCAGAAGAAGGGCAATCTCTCCGGGCGGCTCTTTGAACTGGGGAAAAAGTTCATTCCCAAGGAACTTCCCCTGACGGACTATCCGGATGAGAGGGATACCCTCTGCATCGGCATCTTTGGCGGCGGAGAGAGCTTCTTTACGCTGAAGGGCATGGCGGAGAAAACGGCGGAGAGCCTGTATCTGAAATTTGAGTACGTTCCCTGCGCAAAGCCCTTCCTGCACCCCTACCAGACCGCGGCCATCGTCTGCCAGGGCGTGGAGATCGGCTATCTGGGGAAGGTGGCCTATCCGGTGGCGGAGGAACTGGACCTTCGGGAGGACAGCTACCTTCTGGAGATCGATATGAAGACTGTTGCGGGTCTGGAGGCGGGGAAGGCTTCCTTCCATCCCCTTTCCAAGTTCCCGGAGGAGAGCAGGGACCTGGCCCTGGTGATGGATCGCGGGATCACCTGCAGCCAGGTGGAGACCGTCATCCGGGATTCCTGCAGCTATGTGAAGAAGATCCGGCTCTTTGACGTGTATGAGGGAGAGCAGATCCCGGCGGACAAGAGAAGCATGGCCTTCACCGTAGATTTTGAGCCCGGCCAGGAGGCCTTTGAGGAGGATTCCGTGGACCGTTTTGTCAAGAAAATCTTGAAGAACCTGAAGAATCAGCTGGATGTGGATCTCAGGAGTTAAGGAGAAATGAACCGTTCCCCGGGGCTGCTGGAGAGAAAGTTTTAAAATGGCAGTTTTGAAAAAGCGAGCCGTTTTGGGGGCTGCCGGGGAGGGCTTTGAAACGGAAGTTCTGAAGAAACGAGCCGTTTCGGGGGCTGTGGGGAGAGTTTTGAAACGACAGCCCTGAAGAAATGGGAGAAGAGAAAGGAAAAATGGAACATAGTGCCGCCTGCCCGGGCGGCGGAATGGAGAGCGTATGGAAAAGAAGAACGCCTGGGAGACCTATGGCGATAAAGAACTGAAGAAAGTGGAAAAACTCTGTAAGGAATACCGGGTTTTTCTGGATAACGGAAAGACGGAGCGCGAGTGCGTGGACACCATCGTCAACACCATCGAAGCGGAGGGGTACCGGGAGCTGGACAGCGTGATCAAAGGGGGCGGGACCTTAAAGGCTGGGGATAAAGTCTACCAGGTCTGGATGAATAAATCCATCGTGATGTTCCGGGTGGGGAAAAGGCCCCTGTCCGAGGGCATGAACATTCTGGGCGCACACATCGACAGTCCCCGGCTGGACGTGAAGCAGGTGCCCCTGTATGAGGACGGCGCTCACGCCTTTGCCTATCTGGACACGCACTATTACGGCGGCATCAAGAAATACCAGTGGGTGACCATCCCCCTGGCGATCCACGGCGTCGTGGTGAAGAAGGACGGGTCGACGATCGAGCTGAACATCGGGGAGAACGAGGAGGATCCCGTTTTCTTCATCTCGGACCTCCTGGTCCACCTGGCCGGAGAGCAGCTGGAGAAGAAGGCGGCGAAGGTGATCGAGGGGGAAGCCCTGGATCTGATCGTGGGATCGAGGCCCCTTGTCCTGGGAAAAGGGGAAAAGGAGTCCGAGGAGGGAAAGAAGAAGGCGGCCAATGCCATCAAGGCCGGCGTTTTGGACATCCTGAAGAAGCAGTATGATTTCGAGGAGGAAGACTTCCTCTCCGCAGAGCTGGAGATCGTTCCGGCAGGGGCGGCCAGGGAGGCCGGGCTGGACCGCAGCATGATCCTGGCCTACGGGCAGGACGACCGGGTGTGCGCCTTTACTTCCATGCGGGCAATGCTGGACGTGAAGAGCATAGACAGGACCCTGTGCTGTATCCTGGTGGACAAGGAGGAGATCGGTTCCGTGGGGGCTACCGGCATGCAGTCCGCCTTTTTTGAGAACGCGGTGGCGGAGCTCATGAACCTTACGGGAGAGTACAGCGAGCTGGCCGTAAGGCGGTGCCTTGCCGGAAGCTGCATGCTTTCCTCCGACGTGAGCGCGGCCTTTGATCCCAATTTCGCCTCCTGCTTTGAGAATCGGAACGCGGCGTTCATGGGAGCGGGCATGTGTTTCAACAAATTTACGGGGGCCCGTGGAAAGTCCGGATCCAACGACGCCAATGCGGAGTATATCGCTCACCTGCGGAAGATCCTGGACGATAAGAAAGTGGTGTACCAGACCGCGGAGCTGGGCAAGGTGGACGTGGGAGGAGGCGGCACTATCGCGTATATCCTGGCACTGTATGGCATGAACGTGATCGACAGCGGCGTGGCGGTTCTGAACATGCACGCGCCCTGGGAGGCCGTCAGCAAGGCGGACGTCTACGAGGCATACCGCGGATATAAGGCCTTTGCGGAGGGGGCCGGTCTGTGATGCAGTTAAAGAAATCAGACTTTTCCTATGAGCTTCCCCCGGAGCTCATCGCCCAGACGCCGCTGGAGGACAGGAGCGCCTCCCGGCTGATGCACCTGGACAAGAAGACCGGGGAGGTGGGCCATTACCACTTCCGGGATATCTGTAAGTTTCTGCGGCCCGGGGATTGTCTGGTCCTGAACAACACAAAAGTGATCCCGGCGCGGCTCTTGGGGGAGCGTGAGGGGACCGGGGGACATGTGGAGGTCCTCCTTCTGTCCCGGAAGGAAGGGGACGTCTGGGAAACTTTGGTAAAACCCGGAAAAAAGTGCAGGCCGGGGACCCGTCTGGTCTTCGGGGACGGCCTCCTTCGGGCGGAGGTTCTGGAGACCGTGGAGGACGGAAACCGGCTGATCCGATTTTCTTACGAGGGGATATGGGA
>CANQEV010000054.1 GCA_947595925.1 uncultured Acetatifactor sp.
TTTACTACGGGATCGGCGCTTACGTGAGTCTGGATACGGAGAGCGGTCTTCCAAAGATCAGCGGCGTTATCAAAGGGACGCCCGCTGAGGAAGTAGGGTTGAGAAATAACGACCTGCTGTATGAGATCGACGGTGCCAGCACATACGGACTCACTCTTTCCGAGGCGGTGGATCTGATTAAGGGCGAGGAGAATACGCAGGTAGTCCTGAGCATACTCCGGGACGGAGATCAGATCGAGGTCCCCGTAACACGACGCCAGGTAGAGAGTCCGACGGTAGAGAGCGAGATGCTGGATCAGAAGATGGGATATCTCCAGATCACGGAGTTTGACGACGTTACCACGTCCCAGTTTGAAAACGCCATGGAGGAACTGAACCGGGCGGGTATGAAGGGGCTTATCCTGGATCTGCGGGCAAATCCCGGCGGAAATCTGGACACCGTGGTGAAGATCGCGCAGGACCTTCTCCCGGAGGGGATCATCGTCTACACGGAGGACAAGGAAGGCCGGAGGATGAACTATCGCTGCCGGGGAGATAAGGAGATCCAGATCCCCATGGTGGTACTGGTGGATATGAATTCCGCCAGCGCGGCAGAGATCCTTGCAGGCGCTATCCAGGACTACGAAAAGGGAACGCTGGTAGGCACTACTACTTTCGGAAAGGGGATCGTGCAGTCCGTTAAGCCTTTGGAAGACGGATCCGCTATCAAGATCACCATCAGCAGTTACTATACTCCTAACGGGAGAAACATCCACGGCATCGGCATCGAGCCGGATGTCGTCTGCGAGTTTGATGGAGAATTGTATTACAACACAGAGAATCCCGTGGACAATCAGCTGGAAAAGGCGAAGGAAGTCCTGCTGGAGATGATGAAGTAAAGCGGGAACAGATAAACGCTGTACTGTAGAAATGAACGCTGTACTGCGGGCTGAATTGACTGACCTGAGACAGCAGGAGAAAACGATAAGGCACATGAAAGCAATCGCAGAAGGAACCGCCCTGGCCGAAGCGTATACAGCATACAGCTGCGACGGAAGATTCCGGCGAAACGGACACAGAATATAAGTGTGATGGAAAATCCCGGCGGAGTACAGGACAGAGAAAAAGAGGACGGATGACTTTGACGAATCGTCGGAAGGAGGGTTTATACGCGTGGGAGAAGAAGTCCAACTGAGTATCATAGTTCCTGTGTACAACATGGCAGCGGATGGGAAGCTGGACTTCTGTATGCGTTCCCTTCTGGATCAAGAGCTGGATGCCTATGAGATCCTTGCGGTGGACGATAAATCCACGGACAACTCCCTCGACATCCTTCGTCAGTTGGAAGCGGAAAACCCCGGGAAGCTGAAAGTGATAGCTTCCCCGGAGAACCGCAGGCAGGGAGGCGCGAAAAATCTGGGGATTGAAAAGGCCGCAGGACGCTTTCTGGGCTTTGTGGACAGCGACGACTGGATCGCTCCGGATATGTATGCAAAGCTTCTGCAAAAGGCGCGGGAGACGGATGCGGATATCGTGGCCTGCGATTACTGCCTCAAGAGTACCAGGGACTTTGTCAAGGAAAAGGCGGAATGGAACCATACGCCGGAACAGACGGGGCTTTTGACGCCGGAAAAGAGAAAGCTTTTGTTTTTGTCGCCGGGCAGCATGGTTATCAAGATATACAGAAGGGAACTGTTTCTGGTTCCGGGGCTTCGCTTCCCGGAAAATATTTTTTATGAGGACAATTGTCTCGGCGCGTTTCCTTTCGTGTACGCAAAGAGATTCGAGCTGGTGCCGGAAGTATTGTACTATTATTATCAGCATGAAGGTTCCACGGTCCATCAGGTCAGCCTGGACCGGTGCAGGGACAGGATGCGGGCCATGAGGCTCTATCTGGAAGAGGGCAGAAAGAGGGGGATCTACGAAACCTGCCGGGAGGAGATGGATTATAAGGTCTTTGAACTGGGTTATAAGAACACCCTCTTTTCTTATCTGCAGACGGAGAAGCATTTTTCCACCGCATTTTTGAAGGAACTGGCGGCCTTTCTGGAGGAGATGGTGCCGGAGCCGGAAAAAAATCCCTACTTTCAAAAGCTGACGGACCCGGAGGAAAAAAAGCTGATCGCGCTCCACAGAAAAAATGTCCGGCTGCTGACGGCATATTACCGCCTGCTTCACATTTACCGGAAGGTGAGGTACGGAAAGGGGTAGGGAGCCATTGGATTGCGCCTTGTCGTCAGGCATTAGTATGAAAGTACAGAACAAATGTTTGAATTTGCTCTGTACTTTTTTTATGGAGTCTGGTATAATAGCAGGACGGACAAGGTTATTTTTTGAAATCGAGGAGAGGACAGTGGACCACTTTAAATTAGTATCCGAATATCAGCCCACCGGCGACCAGCCCCAGGCGATTCAGGCGCTGGTGGAGGGCTTTCAGAAGGGCAATCAGTTTGAGACCCTACTGGGCGTCACCGGCTCCGGAAAGACCTTCACCATGGCGAACGTGATCCAGGCGCTGAACAAACCGACCCTGGTGATCGCGCACAATAAGACCCTGGCCGCTCAGCTGTACGGCGAGTTCAAGGAGTTTTTCCCGGAAAACGCGGTGGAATATTTTGTATCCTACTACGACTATTATCAGCCGGAGGCGTACGTGCCCCAGTCGGACACGTATATCGCGAAGGACTCCGCTATCAACGACGAGATCGACAAGCTGCGGCTCTCGGCCACGGCCTCCCTGACGGAGCGCCGGGACGTGGTGGTAGTGGCCAGCGTGTCCTGCATTTACGGTCTGGGAAGTCCGGACGAGTACCAGGATATGGTGGTGAGCCTGCGGCCCGGCATGACGAAGGAGCGGGACCAGGTGCTCCGGGAGCTGGTGGACATGCAGTATCTCCGCAACGATCTGGACATGGAGCGGGGAACCTTCCGGGTTCGGGGGGACGTGCTGGAGGTGTATCCGGCCCAGGGCGGGGATTACTTCTACCGTATTGAGTTTTTCGGGGATGAGATCGACAGGATCTCGGAGGTGGAGCCTCTCTCAAACAAGGTTCACGCCACCCTGGAGCATGTCGCCATCTTCCCGGCTTCCCACTATGTGGTCTCTCAGGAAAAGATTCGGGAGGCCTGCGACAATATTGAAAAGGAGCTGGAGGAAAGGGTGCGCTATTTTAAGGGCGAGGACAAGCTGATCGAGGCCCAGAGGATAGCGGAGCGCACGAACTTTGACGTAGAGATGCTGCGTGAGACGGGTTTCTGCTCCGGCATTGAGAATTATTCGAGACACTTAAACGGGACGAAGGAAGGGGAGCCCCCGATGACGCTTCTGGATTTCTTCCCGGAGGACTTCCTGATCATCATAGACGAGTCCCACATGACGATCCCTCAGATCGGCGCCATGTACGCCGGGGACCGGTCCCGGAAGACCACGCTGGTGGATTACGGCTTCCGGCTGCCCTCCGCGCTGGACAACCGACCGCTGAATTTTGAGGAGTTTGAGTCCCATATCGATCAGATGCTCTTTGTATCCGCAACGCCCTCCAAATACGAGGCGGAGCACGAGCTGCTGCGCACGGAGCAGATCATCCGGCCCACGGGGCTTCTGGATCCGGAGGTGTCGGTGCGGCCTGTGGAAGGGCAGATCGACGATCTGATCGGCGAGATCAACCGGGAGACGGCGAAGCACAATAAGGTCCTGGTGACCACGCTGACAAAGCGGATGGCGGAGGATCTCACCGACTATATGAAGGAAGTGGGGATCCGGGTAAAGTATCTGCACTCAGACATCGACACGCTGGAGCGGGCGGAGATCATCCGGGACATGAGGCTGGACGTGTTCGACGTCCTTGTGGGGATCAACCTCCTGAGAGAGGGGCTGGATATCCCGGAGATCTCCCTGGTGGCGATCCTGGATGCGGACAAGGAAGGGTTCCTGCGGAGCGAGACGTCCCTGATCCAGACCATCGGCCGGGCGGCCCGGAACGCCGAGGGACATGTTGTCATGTATGCGGATACCATTACGGATTCCATGCGGCTGGCGATTCAGGAGACCAACCGCCGCCGGGAGCTCCAGCAGAAGTATAACGAAGAGCACGGCATCACCCCCCAGACCATTCAAAAGGCGGTCCGGGATCTGATCCGCATCTCCAAGGCGGTGGCGAAGGAGGAGACGCGTTTCGAAAAGGATCCGGAGTCCATGAACCGCAAGGAGCTGGAAAAGCTGATCGGGGACGTGCAGAAAAAGATGCAGAGGGCGGCTGCGGACCTGGATTTCGAGACGGCCGCGGAGCTGCGCGACAAGATGCTGGAATTGAAGAAATGTCTGAGAGATATGGATTAGAAACGGCGGAATGGAGATGTTATTATGAGAAAGCAGATCAAGAGGTACATGCGGGAGATCAGGGCGGTCTTAGAGGCGGACGCCCCCGGGACGGACTGGCGGGAGACGGCCAGGCTTCATCTGGTCAAGATTCAGTTTTATCAGCACGAACGGCTGATCCACCTCATCGTCACGGTCCTGTTCGCGCTGATGGAGGTGATCTGCGCGGCGGCCATGATCGTCACGGGAAGCATGGGGGCGCTGGCTCTGACGCTGATGATCCTGGTGCTGCTGGTCCCTTATATCGGACACTATTATTTCCTGGAAAATTCCGTGCAGGAGTTATATCTGATCTATGATCAGATCCTTGGAAAGATATCCGGGACGCAGGGAGAAAATTCTGAAAAGACCTCTGAATGATTTTGAGGCCGATTTGCCGGAGAACTTTGAAAAGACCTGAATCAGGTTTGATTAGATACCATGAAGAAAATCTCTGAGGGAGACTTTTGAAGAAAAACCTAGAAAATACTTTTGAAGGAAATTCGTGAAGAAAAATTTTTAAGGAAACCTCAGAAGGAAGTATTTAAGGAAAAACTTAAAGTGAGTCTTGATGGATAGTCTTGAAAAGATCGGAAAACTGTATGAAAAAGCATAGGAAGTTAAGAGAAATTTTCAAGGGAGCGGCGTTCAGATTTTGACAATGTTTACCGGAGAGAAATGAAAGGAATGGATAGAAGTGAAGAAATCAGCGGTTGAGACGACAGAAGGACAGGAAACAAAAGGGCAGGCGGCGAAGATCCTCTCGAAGAAAAGCGCCCTGGACTACATTCAGATCCGGGGAGCCAATGAGCACAACCTGAAAAATATCAGCCTGGATATCCCCAGAAACAAGCTGGTGGTTCTGACAGGAATGTCAGGTTCCGGAAAGTCTTCCCTGGCCTTTGACACCATATACGCCGAGGGTCAGAGAAGGTACATGGAATCCCTGTCCTCCTACGCCAGGATGTTCCTGGGGCAGATGGAGAAGCCGAATGTGGAACGGATAGACGGGCTCTCCCCCGCCATCTCCATCGATCAGAAATCCACCAACCGGAACCCCCGTTCCACGGTGGGGACGGTCACGGAAATCTACGACTATTTCCGGCTGCTCTATGCCCGGATCGGGATTCCCCACTGTCCGAAGTGCGGCAGGGTGATCGCAAAACAGACGGTGGACCAGATGGTGGATCAGATCATGGCGCTGGAGGAGGGGACGAAGATCCAGCTTCTCGCGCCGGTAGTCCGGGGGCGAAAGGGGCAGCATGAGAAGGTCCTGGAGCGGGCCGGCCGCAGCGGGTATGTGCGGGTGAGGATCGACGGGAATCTTTACGAGCTGTCCGAGGAGATCAAGCTGGACAAGAACATCAAGCACAACATCGAGATCGTGGTGGACCGTCTCGCGGTGAAGCCCGGGATCGAGAGGCGGCTGGCGGATTCCATCGAAAATGTACTGAATCTGGCGGATGGATTGCTGGAGGTGGACGTGATCGGCGGGAAACCCATGAGTTTCAGCCAGAGTTTTTCCTGTCCGGACTGCGGTATCAGCATCAGCGAGGTGGAGCCCAGGAGCTTTTCCTTCAACAATCCCTTTGGCGCCTGCCCGGAGTGTTTCGGACTGGGCTACAAGATGGAGTTTGACATCGACCTGATGATTCCCGATAAGTCCCTGAGCATCCGGCAGGGGGCGATCACGGTGATGGGGTGGCAGTCCTGCGGGGAAAAGGGAAGTTTTACCAATGCGGTCCTGCAGGCGCTCTGCAAAGAATATCACTTTGACCTGGACACTCCCTTTGAACAGTACCCCCAGAAGATCCAGGATATTTTGATCCATGGCACCAACGGCAAGGAGGTGGAGGTCTATTATGAGGGCCAGCGGGGACGGGGCATTTATCCCGTGGCATTCGAGGGATTGATCAAAAATGTGGAGCGGAAATATAAGGAGACATTCTCAGAGACCATGAAGCAGGAGTACGAGACCTTCATGCGGATCACTCCCTGTAAGGAGTGCGGCGGCATGCGTTTGAAGAAGGAAGCGCTGGCGGTGACGGTCTGCGACAAGAATATCTACGAGATCACCTCGATGTCCATTCTTCATCTTCAGCAGTTCTTAAACGACATGGAACTCACCAGTCAGCAGAAGCTTATCGGAAGCCAGGTTCTGAAAGAGATCCGGGCGCGGGTGGGCTTCCTGGTGGACGTGGGACTGGAATATCTCTCCCTGGCCAGGGGCACGGCGTCCCTTTCCGGAGGCGAGGCCCAGAGGATCCGGCTGGCAACCCAGATCGGCTCCGGGCTGATGGGGGTCTGCTATATCCTGGACGAGCCCAGCATCGGGCTGCACCAGAGGGACAACGACAAGCTCCTGAACACCTTAAAGAACCTGCGGGATCTGGGAAATACGCTTCTGGTGGTGGAGCACGACGAGGACACCATGCTGGCGGCGGATCACATCGTGGATATCGGGCCGGGGGCCGGCTCCCACGGGGGAGAGGTGATCGCGCAGGGAACGGCGGAGGAGATCATGCAGGTGGAGGAATCCATCACGGGACAGTATCTCTCCGGGAAGAAGTTCATCCCGGTGCCGAAAACGAGAAGGAAGCCCCAGGGCTGGCTCACAGTGAAAGGCGCCCAGGAGCACAATCTGAAAAACATTGACGTAAAGTTCCCGCTGGGCGTGATGACCTGTGTCACGGGGGTATCCGGGTCGGGCAAGAGTTCCCTGGTGAACGAGATCCTTTACAAGAGGCTTTCCCGGGATCTGAACCGGGCGCGCCAGATACCGGGAAAGCACAGGGCTGTCGAGGGCATGGAGCAGCTCGACAAGGTGATCAATATCGATCAGTCCCCCATTGGGCGCACGCCCCGCTCCAACCCGGCGACCTACACCGGCGTTTTCGACCAGATCCGGGATATCTTTGCTTCTACGGCGGACGCCAAGGCAAAGGGCTATTCCAAGGGGCGCTTTTCCTTTAACGTAAAGGGCGGGCGGTGCGAAGCCTGCAGCGGCGACGGGATCATCAAGATCGAGATGCACTTTCTGCCGGACGTGTACGTGCCCTGCGAGGTATGTGGCGGCAAGCGGTATAACCGGGAGACCCTGGACGTGAAATATAAGGGAAAAAGCATCTATGACGTCCTGGATATGACGGTGGAGGAAGCGCTCTCCTTCTTCGAGAACCTTCCCTCCATCCGCACGAAGATCCAGACATTGTACGACGTAGGACTGTCCTATATTAAGCTGGGACAGCCATCCACGACGCTCTCGGGGGGTGAGGCCCAGCGCATCAAGCTGGCCACGGAGCTCTCCCGGCGCAGCACCGGGCGCACCATCTATATTCTGGATGAGCCCACAACGGGACTGCATTTCGCGGACGTCCACAAACTGGTGGAAATCCTGCATCGCCTGGCGGACGGCGGAAACACCGTGGTGGTCATCGAACATAATCTTGACGTGATCAAGACGGCAGATTATATTATTGATATGGGCCCGGAGGGCGGGGACCGCGGAGGAACGGTGATCGCCCAGGGTACGCCGGAGGAGATCGCAAAGTGCAAAAACTCTTATACGGGGATCTATGTCAAGAGAATGCTGGATAAGGCGAAAAAGAAATCCTGATGGGAGACGGCGGGCGGAGGAACTGTAAAACCTGGATTACGGAGAAGGAAGATGGTACAGAAAGAGAAACTGGTGCAGTTCTATTTCACGCAGTACAAGGACTGCGCGGAGCAGATGAAAAAGAAGAACAACGACGGGAAGAAGACTTACGCTCAGCGCATGGACAAGCTGTACGCGGAACTGAAGGAATGTAAGAATCCGAAGCTCAGCCAGCCCCATCTGGAGGAATATCACAGGATGCTGCGGACCATGGCGTATTATGCCTTTCACACCTCCAATCAGGTCACGATCATGAAACTTCGGGACCTCATGATCCCGGAGCTGGTAAGGCTGGATCTTCTGGGGATGAGCCAGCAGGAGCAGGAACTGATCACATCGAAGTTCCTGGAGCTGCTGCGGGATGAGCATCCTTTCGAGATCTGTCAGAAGTCCATGAAAAATCTGACAAAGAGCATTGCGGAGAACGGCATCCGCAGCCAGATCATAGATATGGTGCCCACGCGTCCGGAGACGGAGTTTCCAAAAGCATTGGAGATGCGCAGGCATTTTGTCCTCCACATCGGACCTACGAACTGCGGAAAGACCTATCAGGCGCTTGAAAGACTGAAGCTGGCGGAGAACGGCGTTTACCTGGGCCCTCTAAGGCTGCTTGCCCTGGAGGTCTATGAAAAGATGAACGAGGCGGGGATCCCCTGCACCATGCTGACGGGGGAAGAGCGCATCTATGAGGAAAACAGCAGGATCACCGCATCCACCATAGAAATGCTGGACATCGACCAGGAGTATGATACGGCGGTGATCGACGAGGCCCAGATGATCGCGGACACGGACAGGGGACATTCCTGGACGAGGGCCATCCTGGGCGTGCAGGCCCGGGAGATCCATGTCTGCATGAGTCCTGCCGCAGAAAAAGTGGTAAAACACCTGATCTCCCTCTGCGGGGACAGCGAGGAGACCCATTATTATGAGAGAAAGACAAAGTTGATCTGCGAGGACAAGCCCTTTGTCTTTCCGGACGACGTTCAGGAGGGGGACGCGCTGATCGCTTTTTCCAAGAGAGCGGTGCTGGATATCGCAGGCCGCCTGGAGAGGGACGGAATCAAGGCCAGCGTGATCTACGGAAGTCTTCCGCCGGAGATCCGCAGACGGCAAATCCATCTCTTTACCACCCATCAGACCAAGGTTGTGGTGTCTACGGACGCCATCGGCATGGGGCTGAATCTGCCGGTGCGCCGGATCGTGTTCGCCCAGACGGAGAAGTTTGACGGCAGACAGACCGGTCCCTTGAAGATAGAGACCATCCATCAGATCGCCGGGAGGGCGGGGCGTTTTGGGATCTATGACACGGGATATATCAACGCGGTGGAAGAAGAAAACCTGGATTTTATCCGGGAGAACTTTCCGAAGGCGGAGCCGGAAGTGGATCATGTCAGCCTGGGCTTTCCCCAGGTGCTTCTGGACATGGACGAACCCCTGGATACGGTGCTGAAGATCTGGAAGTCCGTGGAGACCCAGCCTCCCTTTGAAAAGATCGACATTGAGGAAATGCTCTTTTTGTATGAGCGGGCCTATAAGGACCGGAAGGAGATCGACGGTTTTGAGGATAAGCATTTGCTCTACCGCATGCTGACCTGTTCCATTGACATCAAGAACAGGGATATCGTGGAGCTCTGGCTGTATTACTGCAAGACTTATACCGCGGATGTGAGTCTGCATTTTCCGGCGCTGATGATGTGTACGGACCTGGGACTGCACAAGTACGAGACGTTCTATAAACTGCTGGATCTCTATTATCAGTTTTCCACCCGCATGGGAAAGGTGATCGAGCAGGACCGTCTGACCCGGGAGAGGGAGAAGACCGAGGAGACGATCATGAGGTTTCTCTCCAAGGATAAGAAGGAGTATATTCGGAAGTGCCAGTTCTGCGGCGCACCCATCGAACTCTCCAGCGCCTCCCGGATGTGCGACAACTGCTATAAGGAGATGCGGGCCCGCCGCGCCGCCGGGGAGAGCATGCAGGGCAGGCACCGCCGGGGCATGGAGGCCATGTCGGACAGAAGATACCGGGACGGCGGGGGAGAAAAGCGCCGCCGGGGCGGCCAGGCCATGGATCAGCGGGAACTGACGTCCGGCCGGAGACCCGGCAGGCGGAGGCATTAAGGTCCTGGACCTTTGAAAATTACAGGATTACGACTCCCGCCTTTTTTCCGCATTCCCGGATATAACCCGCCGCCTGGGCGTAAGTGTCAAAATCCGGCAGATGTTCAACAAAGAAGGGGGTGTCGGGGCCCAGCTTTTCCACCATCGGCAGGATCTTTGTGTAATCCAGCGTTCCCTTTCCGGGCATGACTTCATGGATCAGCGTGGTGTAGGCCCGGTCCATCAGGACGTCCTTGCCGTGGATGCTTCTGATATAAGGTCCCAGGAGTTCAAAGCAGTGCCGGATAAAGCCGGTGCTCTTTACATAGCGCTCCGGGCAGTTGATCATGTTCACAAAGTCCAGATGCACGCCGAAAGCCTCCCTGTCCACGTCTTTCATGAGCTGAAGATACTGCTCCGGGGAATCCGGAGCCATCCAGGGCATGGGTTCGATGGTGTAGAAGGTGTTCTTCGGCTTTACCGCGTCTATGATCTCCCGCACGCTGTCCACCGCCAAGGCGTAAGTCTCCGGCGAATAGTTGTCCTCGTCAAAGCCGTCCCACACCGGGCCGTGGCTTCCGAGGATGTTGACGCAGCACCGGGCGCCCAGTTCTTCCGCAAGATCCAGCTGGGCCTTTGCGTACTCCATGGCCTGTTTTCGCTCGGAATCGTCCTTGGAAAGGCAGTTTCGCCAGACGCCGACCTCTCCGATGATCAGGTGATTTTCCCTGGCGCAGGCCAGGTACTCCTGTCTTACGGCGGGAGCGGCGCTGCTGTCCACAGGGGACAATACCACGCTGTAATGTAATTCCTTTACGAGCGCCAGCCATTCCTCCGGATTGTGATAGTCTCTCTCTATGGAACCTCCCAGTCTCATTTCTCCCGCCTCCTATACGCCGGTCTTCCAGATCACGCTGTTGTCTATCGCTGAAACCTCCGCAAACCCGGTTCTCGCCATTACGCCTTTCAGTTCGCCGTTCATTTTCAGAAGGGTGTCCCGGACGCCGGCCGCGCCCTCCCTCTTTAACGGCTCCATGATGGCCCGGCCCACGCACACGGCATCCGCGCCCAGCGCCAGCGCCTTAAACACATCCATGCCGCTCTCCATGCAGCAGTCTACCAGGATCGGGATCCTGCCGCCCACGGCTTCCACAATCCGGGGCAGGATCATCAGAGGCGGCACCGCATAGTCCATAATGCCGTGGTGATGGGATACGATGATGCCGGCCGCGCCGATGTCCAGGGCTTTCTTCGCGTCCGTGACGCTGAGCACGCCCTTGATCACAAAGGGAAGCTTTGTGGCGCTGATAAACTGCTTTAACTCTTCTGAAGATTTAGGCTTCATGGGAAGGCCGCAAACGGTGTCGTATTCTCCCCGGCCGTTAAAGGCATGGTCGATATCCATTCCCACGCCGAAAGCGCCGTCTTCCTCCGCCTGGCGGATCTTTTCGAAGACGGTGGCATTGTCCGCGTGGGGCTTGATGATCTTGATCACCTTCGCGCCGGTCCCGCACATGTCCGCCAGTTCCTGGCGTTCGCCCATCCCTGAAAAACAGAGCGCTCCCGCAAGGGCCGCGCCCTCCGCCATCTTCTTCATTCCCTGCTCGCAGGTGTCGTTTAAGTGGGACAGGGCCGCCGTGGCGATGGGCATGGCGAAATCTTCTCCGAACAGTTTCAGAGTGGTGTCGGGTTTTGTGCCGTCAATGTGACGCATTTCCAGCAAAATGCTGTCGAAATAGTCACGGGTGATCTGGTTGGAATCTTTCCCTGACATCCTTTCCATAGATATGTGCCTCCTTTCTTGAGGTGCAGTGTTCGCAAGTATATGTAATATCATAACATATTTTAGAAGGGATGAGAAGAGCTTGGGAGGGGTGTGCTTTTGGAGGGTTGGGGTCACCAGTTCAGCCCGCGCCATTCGCAAAGGCGCGCCTACGGCGCTCTCCGCTGCTTCGCAGCTATCTTTGCTCATTAAATGGCGCTCCCTCAGCCGCGCGTGTTCGGCAAAAATTTGTGCGAGCACAATTTTTGCCCGAACCACGGCGGCTGGCTGAACTGGTGCTTGAAAAAAATGGTGGTGGAAAAATTGGAGAGGCTGTGATAGGATATAGTATAGGTAAAGGAGAGCGTTATGAAATTTGAACGTGTAGATGAGAAGACGGTCAGGTGTTTCATCTCCAATGAGGAATTGGAGGGGTTTCAGATTGACTATAAAGATTTTGTGATGCGGAGTGAGAAAGCTCGTGAGGTGGTGCGGGAGATCATCGAGCAGGCGACGGAGGAGGTCGGCTATAAACCGCCGAAGTTTGCCTTCGATATGTCCATCATGATGATGCCGGATCAAGGGCTTGTCCTTACCTTCAGCGAGAATGATCCTCTGGAAGATAAGGGCGGAAAGCTGATGGAGTATCTGCAGGAGATGAAGAGAGTGCTTCAGCTTGCGGCGGAGGGCAGACAGGCCCAGATTGCGCAGCAGGAGCAGCCTGTAAAGCAGCCGGACCGGGGAATCTTCCTGTTCCGCAGCATCGGCGACGTCATGGAGCTGGCTTCTTTGATGCCGAAGGGGTTGAGAGTACATAGCGAACTGTACCGCATGGGCGATCAGTATTATCTGTACCTGGAGAAGGGAACGGCTTCCTACCGGCGTTACGGCCAGGTCTGCATCCAGGCCATGGAGTTTGGTGAGATTTACGGAGTATACGATCAGAACTATACGTTCCTCAGAGAACATGGGGAATGTCTGATCTCGGGGAAAGCCCTGAGGAAGCTGAATGTGGGCAGCAATTCCGCCGTCCGTCAGCATCCCTGAGAAATCTGCCCGGACGAAAAGGAAATATTACGCCAGGACCCTGCGCATATCCTCCGGCAGAGGAGCCGTAAATTCCATCCGCTCCCGGGTGATGGGATGCGGGAAACAGAGCCGATAGGAGTGAAGGGCCTGCCTGTCGATCAGTTCCCTGTCCGGGTTGTAAAGATAATCTCCGATGAGAGGATACCCCAGGTATTTCATGTGAATACGGATCTGATGGGTGCGGCCTGTCCCTAATGTCAGGGAGAGGAGGCTGCACCCGTTTTTTTCTTCTAAGACCCGGTAATAAGTCATGGCGGGTTCTCCGTGCTCGAAATCTACGCAGCGTTCGATAATGGAGCCGGGTTTCCGCCCGAGAGGCGCGGTGATGACGCCGGAGGGAGGCGTGACCTGTCCCCGGACAATGGCCAGATATTCCCGGGTCAGGGCGGCGGAAGCCTTGTCTGCGGCGTATCCGCCCAGGATCCCGGCGCTCACCATGTGCTTTGCTATGATCGTGAGGCCGGAGGTGTCCCGGTCCAGTCGGTTGATGCAGCGGAATGTAAAAGGTTCCCCTAAATTCTGATAGCGGAAGGCCAGGGCGTTGGCCAGGGAATTGTCACGGTTGTTCTGGGAGGGATGTATGGGCATCCCCGCCGCCTTGTTGACGATCAGGAGATCCTCGTCTTCATAAACGATGTCAAGGGGAAGTTCTGCGGGGAGAATATTTTCGGAAGACCGCGTCTCCCGGATCTGGACGGTGAGTTCGTCTCCCGGGGAGAGGGGCGCGTTCAGAAAGACCGGCAACCCATTCAGAAGGATGCCGGTTTCCTGCTGCTTTAAGATTTTCAGATTTTGGACGGAATATCCCTGGGATTTTAGAAAGCCTTTGACCGTGAGCTTATTTGAACTCGTCACATCATCTTCTGAAAGCAAATAGCGCAGAGTGCGGTTCATGCAATCCACAGTCCTTTCCCATTGTATAGCTTAGATTGAAACAGCTTTCCTGCATAGTGCGAATGAAACCACCCTGTTTGAATTTCTCCTCTGAAAGATGTTTCTGCATCTCCTGGATCTGACTCTGCAATTCTGCGATCAAACTTTTCTGTTGGGCGAGTTGTCATCCTTTTCGCCGAGCTGTTTATCCTTCTGGTTAAGCTGGTCGTTTTTTCACCGAGCTGCGCATCCTTCTGGTCGATGGTTTCCTGCATTTGGTCGATCATGTGCTGTACCGTGTTGCTGACTAACTCCCGAAGTTCCTTGGAATACGTCTGCACCACTCCTCTTTCCAGATCGCGGCACATCGCTTAGATCTCCCCATACATTTGCCGAAACAACGGATAGTTCTATTTTGGACGATTTTTCTTAGGATGTCAAGGGAAATGAAGACATATTCCTCCAGGAGATCCATTTCTAATCCTGTGCCGGAGGTCTGGTGGAAACGATGGACGTACTTTCCGGGAAATTTATGAAATTCTGCAGGGCTGGATTCGTATTTTTTGTGGTGATTAACATTCCAAAGGACTCAACCGTCTTTGTACAGTGGAAAGTGTCACAGCGTTGTAACTTAACAAAATATATTTTTGCTGCCATGGCAGGATATTGAAATGTTTTTAAAAAGCCTATAAAATCGATAACTTCACGGAGGGTAAAGGCATTTGCTGCACCATTTGGGAAAGAGCTTTAATATGATTTTGATTTACAATTAATAAAATAAAATGTTTTTATAATGTTTTATCCCCCGCTTTATCCCCCACATATGCTATAATGTATGTGGGGGATAAAAGTATAACATTACCTGTTTCGGTCAGAAAGGATACAGTATGGCTCAGTGCCAATCAGATGGCAGAACTATTTGAGAGAGATGAAAAAACAATCCGAAAGCACATTAACAATGTATTTTCGTAGGGAGAAGTGGAAAGAGAGAACAACACGCAAAAAATGCGTGTTGATGGAGTAAAACAACAAGTGCCATTTTATACGCTGGATGTCATTATTTCTGTTGGTTATCGGGTAAAATCAGGGCGGCGCTGAGTTTTGGCGTTGGGCGAATTCAGTTTTAAAAGAGTACATAATCAAAGGATATTCTGTGAATTATGACCGTATGAATCAACTAAATGAGGTAATACGGATTATGAAAAGAGTATCGGAAAAGCTGGATGCAAAACAGGTTTTGTCGGTGGTGGAAAGATATAGTCAGGCGCTGGAATTGTTGGATGCGTGTGATCATCAGAATATGAAACGGCCAAAGGGGAACAAGGAGATATATGTCTTAACATATGTAGAATGCAGAAAGATTATTGACTCTATGAAATATATGGATAAGGGTTCCCTGTTTGGCAATGAAAAGGACGAATCCTTTTAGGGAAGTATAGGAGCAATTTATCAGAGCTTTGACGGGGAAGATGTGTATCCAACATTGGAGGAAAAAGCAGCAAATCTATTGTGTTTTGTAACAAAGAATCATAGCTTTTCGGATGGAAATAAAAGAATAGCTGCTACAATGTTTCTCTACTTCCTGGATAAAAACGGAGCTTTGTTTAGAGAAGGAGAAAAATTGATTGATGATCATACGCTTGTTGCGCTTACGATTATGATTGCGGAGTCTGATCCGGAAGAAAAGGA
>CANQEV010000055.1 GCA_947595925.1 uncultured Acetatifactor sp.
AAGAATTGTGAGATTTATTGACTTTTGATTCTTTTTTTTGTATAATGTGTCTAATTGATTGAAAATTAGTGTATCGGTAAAAAAGTACACTTTTTCACCTGTCAGATATCCGATGAGGAAACGGCCGCCCGATAATGCTTTGCTCTGTAGCGAAAACTGGCCGTAGGCATCCCGCACTCCATCGCAGCTTTCTCATTCGTCAGTTCCCCCGCACTCCATCGTAGATAGACTTCTGGAAAGTTAGCCGGCAGCGGCGCTGCTGGTCTTCCAAACTTTACGCCCCTGGCTTTTGCGGCGGCGATTCCCTCCGCCTGCCTCTGCCGTATGTTCCCTCTCTCGTTTTCTGCGACAAAGGAAAGCACCTGTAGGACGATATCCGATAAAAAAGTCCCCATCAGATCCTTTCCGGTCCGGGTATCTAAAAGCGGCATGTCCATTACGACGATGTCCGCGCGTTTCACCTTGGATATGATCCTCCACTGCTCGATGATCTCTTCATAATTTCTGCCGAGCCGGTCTATGCTTTTTATGTACAGCAGGTCGTCCTGTTCCAGGCGTTTTAAAAGCCTCCGGTACTGGGGGCGTTCAAAATCCTTTCCCGACTGTTTATCCAGAAAGATATTCTCTTCCGGGACGTGCCGGTCCCGCATGGCGGTCATCTGTCTGTCCTCATTCTGGTCCCTGGTACTGACCCTCACATATCCATATACCTGATTCATAGCATACCTCCGTATCTTTTTACCGATGGCAGGACTGCGCCGGACCGCATCCGCCGCGGCTTCTTTTTTAGGGCAAAAAAACAGAGCATATAGAGGGAAACCGTTTTCGGGTTTTCTATATGCTCTGACACTGTTCTTATGAAATGGTTCCGCGCTGCGGCGCAGGAAAGCCCCTGGAACGGCTGGCTTTGCGCACGGAGCGCCTAAACTGTTGGGATGAAAGTCCCCGTAAACGACAGCGCTTACGGGGGACGTCTTAGTTCTTTACTTCATTCTGCTGGGCCACCAGCTGATCCGCGCCGTATTTCTTACGGAGGGCGGGTTTTTCAATCTTTCCTGTGGCGTTCCTGGGCACTTCCGCAAAGATAATCTTCTTAGGCCGCTTGTACCTGGGAAGTCCCTTGCAGTACTCCTGGATCTCCTCCTCCGTACAGGTCATGCCTTCCTTTACGGAGATGATCGCGCCGGTGATCTCGCCGAGCCTCTTGTCCGGGAGTCCGATCACCGCCACATCGCTCACCTTGTCGTAGCCGGCCAGGAAATTCTCGATCTGTACGGGGTAGATGTTTTCGCCGCCGCTGACGATCACGTCTTTCTTCCGATCCACCAGGTAGATAAAGCCGTCCTCGTCCTGCATCGCCATATCCCCGGTGTAAAGCCAGCCGTCCTTCAGAGTCTCCGCGGTGGCCTTGGGATCGTTGTAATAGCAGGTCATGACGCCGGGGCCCTTGACGCAGAGCTCGCCCACGCTGCCCTGCTTGACCGCCTCGCCGTTCTCATCCACGATCTTGCACTTCCAGCGGTAGCCGGGGATGCCGATGGCGCCCACCTTGTGAATATTCTCTATGCCGAGATGCACGCAGCCCGGGCCCGTGGACTCGGACAGGCCGTAGTTGGTGTCGTAGAGATGATTCGGGAAATATTCTTTCCAATGCTTGATCAGGGAAGGGGGCACGGGCTGGGCGCCGATGTGCATCAGTCTCCACTGGTCAAGCTGATAGTCCTCCAGCTTCAGATCCCCCCTGTCCAGGGTCTCCAGAATGTCCTGGGCCCAGGGCACCAGAAGCCAGACAATGGTACAGTGTTCCTTGGAGATCGCGTCCAGAATGACCTCGGGCGTAGTCCCCTTCAACAGCACCGCCCTGCTGCCCGCGCACAGGCTCCCCATCCAGTGGAACTTCGCGCCGGTGTGATAGAGGGGCGGGATGCAGAGGAACACATCGTCCCGGCCCGTCAGATGATGGCGCTGTTCCATCTGCGCCGCCTGGGTCAGGCTCTCGTGATTATGTAAGATCGCCTTGGGAAAACCGGTTGTACCGGATGAGAAATAGATCGCCGCGTCGTCCTCCTCTTCCAGGCGCACGAGGGGCGGCTGGCTGGAGCAGTCCGCGACCAGCTCCCGGTAGCTCTCCGCAAAGGTGGGGCATCCGTCCCCAACATAGATCAGCAGTCTTCCCTGGCTGAGTTTTTCTTCGATGGATTCAATTCGGCCGATAAATTCCGGCCCGAAAAACAGAACATGTACTTCGGCGAGATCCGCGCAATACTGAATCTCCTCCGCGTCAAATCGAAAATTGAAGGGAACCGCGATAGCTCCGGTTTTCAAAATCCCAAAATAGATCGGGAGCCATTCCAGGCAGTTGAACATCAGGATCGCCACCCGGTCGCCTTTCTGGATCCCCCGGGAGAGCAGCATGTTCGCCACCCGGTTTGCCTTCTCGTCAAAAATGCTCCAGGTGATCTCCCGGCGGTAAGGCGTGGGGGACGTGGGCTGTACCAGGTCGTACTCCTTCCAGGTGATCTTTCTCGTATCCGGCATGCTGGGATTCAGCTCCACCAGCGCCACCTCGTCCCCGTATAATTTATGGTTTCTCTCCAGAAGATCCGTAACAGGCATCCATCGTCCTTTCCGCGGCATACGATTCCAAAACCCTTCCAAAACAAGCGTTTCCGCACGCCGACATCATCCATTTAAATTTTAACGCTTCACTGCTTTTTACTGTGAAAGCGTACCCTATAAAAGTAGCATACTTTCCGGAAAAAGTCAATCCGCGGGAAGAGCCGTCCAGTTTACAGTTCAAAGGAATCCAAAAGCCCCTGGATCCCGTCCTCCTGGTAGATGTCCTTATAGTATTTCACCTCGTCAGCGATGATCTCGTCGATCACCTGCATGCCCAAAAGTTCCACGGGCGCCTTGTCATCCGTCATGAGGTGATCCCCTGCCTGATATTCTTTCAGGTTCCCGTACACGGTCTCCATCATGCTGCGCAGACCGTCGTTCTCCTCTTTTTTCATATTTTCCCGCATCACGTTCAGGAAATCTTCGTTATCCGTGGCAAACAGTTCCCGATTGGTGGTGTTTCTGACGTCCACGGTCACCGTCTCTCCAAAGACGGAGGATATGGTGTCCGCCAGGTATTGGGTGATATTGCCCTCCTCCCGGCCCCGCATGTTCATGTTGACCACCATGACGCCGCCGGGATTTAAGTGTTCTTTCACCAATGTAAAAAATTCCACGGAGGACATCTGAAAGGGAATGGTGATATCCTGATAGGCATCAACCATGATGACATCGTAGGTCTTCTCCACGGCATTCAGATAGGCGCGCCCGTCATAAGTGTAGACGGGGATTTCCTCCGGGAGATGAAAGTATCTCGTGGCGAGTTCCGTGATGTCCTCGTCGATCTCCACGCCCTCCATCTGAATATTTCCGAAATATCGGTCGCACTGAACGGCATAGGTCCCGGTCCCCATCCCCAGGATCAGCATATCCATGGAATCCCGGTTCTTCACATCCGCCATAAAGGGAGCGGCCATGGCGTAATCGTAATACATGCCGGTCAGTCCCTCACTCTTCACATAGACCGACTGCACTCCGAAGAGAACGTTTGTGGAGAGGTACACTTCCCTCTCGTCCTCCTTCACCTGCAGATAGTTGTACACGGATTCGCCCTCAAAGGTCAGCCCGTCCTCCCAGAAGGCGAAGCTGTCCGAGTGTCCCGTCAGGCAGGCCGCAAGGAAGAGCAGCGCGCCGGCCGTAGTCTTCACCGCCCCGGTCTTCCCGCTGAAAAAATAGAGTCCCGCAAGGAGCAGCAGGATCCCCGCAAAGATCAGGAACGTGACGGAAGTTCCCACCGCCGGAATCGTAACAAAGGTGGGGACAAAGGTGCCGATGATGCTGCCGATGGTGTTGGAGGCATTCAGCATCCCCACCGTCTTTCCGCTGTCCCCCAGATCCTCCACCGTGTATTTCACCAGGGACGGGGTGACGGTCCCCAGGAGAAAGAGGGGGAACACAAAGATGACCATGCAGGCCGCAAAGGCCGCCCAGATCAAAAAAGCGCTGTTCACGGAAAAGATCATCACCGCGGAGATCCCGATGACGATATATTTTCCCAGCACCGGGATCAGCGCGATCCAGACTGCTGCCAGCAGGATCCGGCCGTACAGTTTATCCGGGTTGGGATCCCGGTCCGCCGCTCTGCCGCCGTAGATATTTCCCAGCGCCATGGCGATCATGATCGTCCCGATGATAATGGTCCACACGATCTGGGAGGAACTGAAATAGGGGGCCAGCAGTCTGCTGGCTCCCAGCTCCACCGCCATGACGGACATCCCCGCAAAGAACTCCGTCAGATACAGATACACCTTGTTCCGCAATATCTTTCTTTTCACCGTCTGCAAATCCTTTTCCTTTTGCTGTCTCAAAGATCCTGTTTCCTTTCTGCCTGGCCGCGGGGCTTAGAAGATCGCGACTTTTCCGAAAATGGAATCGTTCACCACATAGTAAGCCGTGAAATCCTGGGGCTTTACATAGATCTGCAGTTTCTCGATCATCGAGATGTCCTGCCCCTTCTGGCGGAACTGGTCATAGATTCGCTCCTCGATCTGATCCAGGCTTCCCTCCAGCTCCCGGTACTGGATCACTACTTCCTTCACCATCTTCCGCTGCTTCTCTTCTCCCGCTGCGGACGGTTCCTGCGCCGCATCTCCCCCGGGATTTTCGCCGCCGTTTTCCGCCGCCTTCCGCGCTTCCGTCTGCTGCATCTCCGATTTCTGTTCCTTCGATTTCTGCTCTTTCTGTTCCTGCTCTGCCGCCTTTTTTTCGTCCGGCTTTTGCTCTGTCATTTCCTGTTCTTCTGTCGTCAGTTTCTCTGTCTTCTGTTCTGCCATCGTCTGATCCCTGCCTTTCGGTTTGCCGTCTTTTAGGTTTCTGTTTTTTGGGTTTCTCCAACCGCCGGTCCTGTCTCAGAAGATCCGGACCGTAAAATCCAGGCGAATCTTCGGAAGCGGGATCCGGTACGCTTCAGCCAGTGCCGGCCCGCAGCTGGCCGAGCCCACGCCGGCCATGCCGCTGTCCACGCAGATCACGCTGAAACCGCTCTTTTCCAGCTCATAGTTGTGCCGCTTTCCCGCCAGTTCCTCCTGGGTGTACTCCGACGCCTGAAAGGAAAAATTCCGTTCGCTCTCAAACCGGACCGTAACATTTCCGTCGCTGACTTCCGCGAATCGGCAGCCCCAGTGCGAAGAATTTTCCTGGGGCCGGATATAATCCTCGTGCATGTTTCCCACCCGGTCCTCAAACAGCCCCAGCCAGGAAGCCTGATGCTTATCCGCGTAACTTTCGCCGGGGCCGTACCCGTAATACCGGATCCTGTCAAAATCCCTGTCCAGGAACAGCCGCAGTCCGAACCGAGGCAGGAAAGTTACCTTGTTGCCGGTCTCGGCGTCCGTGATCACGCGCAGGGAGCCGTCCCTGCCGAAACGCATCTCCGTGATCCCCTTCGCAAAGGGAGCATTGATGCTCCAGCCGAAGGAATGGCAAATCCTTACGGTCACGCCCTCTCCCGTCTCCTCCGCGGAAGTTTCATAGACTTTCGTCACATAGTCGTTTAAATGGGCCCGGTACCAGTCCCCCCGCATGTTGTCGTTGTCCGTGGGGGCCCGGAAAAAGTTGTGCCCCATGGGAGCGCCCAAAAGCTCCCTGCCGCCCCAGATTATGGAAGTCAGAACGCCCTTTCGCCTGTCCACAGCATAAGTCACACCGCCCGCCGTGATGCGAAATTCCAGGGGTGTCTCCCGGAATTCGAAACCGCCTTCCGATACTTGAAAATTCTGTTTTCTCAGACTGCTCTCTGTCCCCGGAACAGCCTGTTTACCAAGATCCTTCTCCGCCTTTTGAGAGGACTGTCCGAAAGAATCGGCCTTCGGATCCCCAGAAGCCTGTTCCGACAGTTCCGCTTTTGCATCTGGAGCCGAAGCTTTCTGCCCCGGCAGACTGCCCTCTGTCCCCGGAGCGGCCTGTTTTCGAAGATCCGTCTCCGCATTTTGAGAGACGGGTTCGATTCCCGTTATCTGGTCAAAGGCCACCCCATAGCCCTTTTTGCAGTAGGCGGTATCCTGTTTCGCCGTGAACAGGAAGCGGACCGCCAACTCCTTCCCTTGAATGTTCAGGAGTTCCGGGACCGTCACCACAGCGCTTTGAAGCGGCGGCAGATGAAAGTCCAGTTTTCCTTCCCAGACCGTTACGCCCTCGTCGGTGATCTCTGCAAAGCAGTCCAGCAGATCCTCCGCCTCCGTAAATGCCAGCAGATTCCAGAAGGAAAACTCTCCTGGTTTTCCCGCGCTCTTTACCCTCACAGGACGGTAGACCTGCTTTGCCTCTAAAAGTCCGGTGTGGGGCGTCCTGTCGGGATACACCAGGCCGTCCATGCAGAAATTTCCGTCGTTATGGCGCTCTCCGAAATCCCCGCCATAGCCGTATTTTACCTTTCCGTCTTCCGTCTTCCCCTGGATCACGGTGTGATCGCACCACTCCCAGATACAGCCTCCCACAAAGCGCTCGTTGGAATGAAATGCCCGGTGGTAGGCTTCCAGATCGCCGGGGCCGTTCCCCATGGCGTGACAGTACTCGCAGAGAATATAAGGTCTCTTTTCTTTTTCATCCCGTAGGAAGTTTTTCATGTCCTCTATGGAGGAATACATTCTGGACACCAGGTCCAGGACATCATCCGGCGTATCGTCAAGATGATGCATGCTCTCGTAGTGGAGCAGTCGGGAGGAATCCAGCTTTTTCACCAGATGCCCGGCCTTCCGGACATTCTCCCCCCAGCCGGATTCGTTCCCCAGGGACCAGATCACGATGCTGGGTCTGTTGAAATGCTGGGACACCAGCTTCTCAGCCCGGTCGGCGATGGCCTTCTCAAAGCGATCGTCCACCGCGATCATGGCGATGCCGCCATAAGCGTTTTCCGGCGGCCACTGGAAGGGATTGTAGGCCTCCACACAGCCGTGGGTCTCAAAGTCCGCCTCCGCGATCACATAAAATCCGTACTCGTCGCAAAGCCTGTAAAACAGCGGCGCATTGGGATAATGAGAGGTCCGGATGGCGTTGATATTATGCCGTTTCATCAGTTCCAGATCCATCCGCATCTGCTTTTCAGATGCCGCGTAGCCTGTGTCGGGATAGCTGTCGTGGCGGTTCACTCCCCGGAATTTAACGGGCTTTCCGTTAAACAGCACCGCGCCGTCTTTCACGCAGACGGTCCGAAAACCCACCTTTTCTCCGATGAGCTCCCCGCCGGCCTGGATCGTCAGCCGGTACAGCACGGGATTCTCCGGGTTCCAGGGGATCACATTCTTCACCAATCCCTCCGTCACGCAGCCCTTCTCAACGCTCCCTTCAAAAACAACGGTCCCGTCCGGCGCCGTCAGCTTCACTTCCGCGTCCAGCCCTTCCACCCGGACCCGCAGTCTGCCGTCCGCCTCCGCCTGGATCCGATAGTCCGTCACCCTCTCCGCCGGTCTGGACACCATGTAAACATCCCGGAAGATCCCGGAGAGCCGTATCTTATCCTGATCCTCTAAATATGTGCCGTCGCACCATTTCAGCACTGCACAGACAATGCTGTTTCTGCCCTCCTTTAAGAAATCCGTCACCGGAAATTCCGAGAAAGCGTGGGACACCTGTGTATAGCCCACGAACTCCCCGTTTACAAAGAGATACAGACAGCTGTCCACACCCTCAAATGTGAGGATCCGCTCCAGTCCGTCCGCTTTATACTCGTAATTCCTTTGATAGATCCCCACCGGGTCGTCGTCCGGCACATAGGGGGGATCGTAGGGAATGGGATAACTCACATTCGTGTACTGCGGCACATCATAACCGAAGAGCTGCCAGTTTCCCGGCACAGGGATCTTCTTCCAGTCCATCCGGCTTTCGTCCGTAAAATCATCCGGGAGGTCGACCACACTGTCATAATAGCAAAAATTCCACTCTCCGTTTAAGAGCTCCACCCGGCTGGAGGTCTCCTTCCCTCCGAAGGGATCCTGTCCCGCTTCCGCCGCGTCAAAGGGCACGAACCAGGCATGGCTGGGCAATGTCCCCACATGCAGCGCATTCAGGTCCTCATGGCAGATCAATTTGCTCTTCGGGCTCCCTTCGGCCGAAATCTCTCTCAGGTTCATCTCTCCACAGCCCCCTTTTCCTCGTCCCACAGCCCGGACACAAAACACATCAGCGCGATCCAGGTATAGACGGAATAAAAGATCCCCTTCTCATCAGTCCCCATCTTCAAGAGTTCCAGGGCATGGCGGCGGTCCACAAGCTGATAGCCGTCAAACCGTTCGCCCCCGACCGCTCCCTCCTGGGTAACGGTGGGAAGTTCCTCCCTGTTGAGTACGATCTGCACAACCGCGTTGCTCTCGTCCGTCATCCCGGGAGAACTGAACAAAAGGGAATTGACAAGCCGTATCTCGTCCCCTTCCTCCAGGCAAAGTCCCGTCTCCTCCTGAAGCTCACGGACGGCGGCGCTGAAGACCGGATTTTCCCTCCCTCTGTCCTCCTCATCCAAAAGCCCCGCCGGGATACTCAAAAGGAACTGCCCCGTGGGATAGCGGAACTCCTGATCCAGGCAGAGAAAGGACTCTTTTCCTTTCAGCTTTATGATCACCACACAGCTCACCGCGTCCGGCAGCATGCTCCGAAACGCCTCCTCTGATTTCAGGGCGGTCAGTTCATCCCGGCCGCGCCTGGTGGCGCTGTAATAATGCTGTCCCGGCTCATAACTCAGATCATAGAGCTTTAAAAACGGACTTTGATAGAGCTCTGTCACATTCTCCCTCTGAAGTCTGGGTTTCTCCTCCCGTCCCTTCTCATCCGGCATAACCGCACCTCCCGTTTTCTGCACATCCCCGCTTTTTCAGCTAACCTTTACGCGCCGGACCTTCTGTGGCGGATATCAGCCTGTCCCCCTCATACCTGAGTTCAATCTGAAGGTCTTTCCTCCCCGCCAGAAGCTCCTTCAAAAAGATCCGGTCTCCCTCCCAGAGCTTCAGCCCCGGGATCTCCGAAAAGGGGACCCAGCGCAATTCGCCCTCATCACAGTTTTCCAGGAGTTCCCCCTGAAATTCCGTGGCAGTGTAAAGGTACATAATCTCGTCCTCCCAGCGGTCGGACAAAAAGAGGATCTCTCCTCTGTACTGATATTGCAGAAGCTCCAGCCCGGTCTCCTCCCGGACCTCCCGCAGCAGACATTGCTCCGGGGTCTCTTCCGCCTCCAGCTTTCCTCCCACGCCGATCCATTTTCCCTCGTTGGGGTCCTGAAGTTTTTTATTGCGGTACAGCATCAGATAAGCGCCGTCCCGCTCGATATAACAGAGAGTCGTCTTTTTCATTCCATCCTTTTCCTGCCTTTGAGCTTGGCTCTTAATCTGCCTTTCAGCCTGACTTTTGACTTGGTTTTTGACCTGCCTGGACCCGGCTTTGGGCTTGTCTTTTGGCCTGGCTTTTGTCCTTACAGGGCATCGTCTCTTGCCTCCCCGCCCTTGTCAGATCTCCTGCATTTCAAGGAAAGGGGTAAAATCTTCCGTGTCGGAGCCGATCTTCCCGCCGTGCCTGCTCAAAAAAGTTTCCAGGATTTTCCTCACCAGGGCCGCGTTCGCCGCCTCATAATCGCAGGCCAATACCTGTTTCATTCCAAGCTCCGAGAGGCGCTTTTCATCCTCCCTCTCCAGGCTGTCACGGATGTCCTCAAAGGTAACAATCCCTTCCTCGGAAGTGATCTCCAGGACACCCTCCTCGTTCCAGATCTCCATCTCCTTCTCAGGGATAAAATTCAGATCCTTAGACAATTCCTTCGCGGAGACTTTTTCCGGCAGAAGATACAGGAGACTGCGAAACTCCCGCTCTTCTCTGACTGCCTTCTCCGGCCTGTCCGTCTTCTTTTTCGGGGCGGCGGACTTTACCCAGGGGGGAGCTCCCGCAGATTTTTTCCCAGACGCAGACTTTTTCCCAAACGCTGCCTTCCCGCTTTGCGTCTTGCTTTTCTGCGCCCTGTTTTTCTGTGTCTTTTCTCCAGTTTTCATACGATTTATCCATCCTCTGTCTGCGGCGGGCCATGCCGCCTGATTTTCAACCGGAGCCAGTCAGTTTGCACGCCGTACTGTCTCCGTCTCAACCATCGGATTCATCCGGCCCGATTATTTCACCAGTGCTTCCATCTCCTCTAAAATTTCGCCAAAGGTCTGCATCGCCTGTTCTATGGGTTCGGGCGTTTCCAGATTTACGCCCGCGATCTTTAAGAGCTCCACCGGCGCCATGCTGCAGCCTCCGGACAAAAACTTTTTATACCGCTCCACCGCAGGCGCTCCCTCCTTCAGGATACTCTTCGCGATGGCTACGGAAGCGGAAAAGGCCGTTGCGTACTGGTACACATAGAAGTTGTAGTAAAAATGAGGGATCCGGGCCCACTCATAGGCGATCTGCTCATCGGAGATCATATCCGGGCCGTAATACTTTTGGTTCAGCTCCAGGTACATTTTGTTCAGGTTCCCGGCGTTTAAGCTCTCCCCGCTCTCGCACAGGGCATTGCTCATCATCTCGAACTCCGCAAACTGGGTCTGGCGGAACACCGTTCCCTTAAAGCTGTCCAGATAGTGATTCAGAAGATATGCCCTCTCCTTTTTATCCTCCGTATTTTTCAGAAGATATTCCATCAACAGGATCTCGTTTGTGGTGGAAGCCACCTCCGCCACAAAGATCTTATAATCTGCGTAGATATACGGCTGGTTCTCATTGGAATAGCAGCTGTGCAGAGCGTGCCCCATCTCGTGGGCCAGGGTGAACATGCTGTCCAGGGTTCCCGAGTAATTCAGCAGGACATAGGGGTGTGCACCGTAAGCGCCGGCAGAGTACGCCCCGCTGCACTTTCCCTGATTTTCATACACATCAATCCAGCGGTTTTCAAAGCCCTCCCGGAGTTTTTGCAGATAGTCCTCCCCCAGGGGCGCCAGCGCTTTCAACACCGTGGCCTTGGCCTCCTCATAAGAGATCTCCTTCGCGGCGTCCGGTATCATGGGCGTGTAGATATCGTACATGTGCAGTTCCTCCACGCCCAGGCACTTCTTCCGCAGACTCACATAGCGGTGGAGCTTATCCAGGTTCTTTCCCACCGTCTCCACCAGATTGTGATAGACCGCCGGTGACACATCATTCGCCGTCACCGCCGCCTCTAGCGTATTTGCATACTTTCTGGCCTTCGCATAGAAGATCTGCATCTTTACCTGTCCGTTATACAGGCTTGCCAGGGTGTTGGCATACTGCTGGTACACGGAATACATCTTCTCAAAGCTCTCTCTCCGGACCCTTCTGTCCGCGCTCTCCATCAGCGTCCCGTACCGGCCGTGAGTGATCCGTACCTTTTCTCCCTTTTCATCCTCCACCTCAGGGAACTGAAAATCCGCATTGTTGATCACGGAGAATGTGTCCGACGCCGTGTTGCTCATCTCCGTGGCCTCCGCCAGGAGTTTTTCCATCTCCGCCGTAAGGCAGTGCTCCTTCAGGCGGCAGATTTCCTGGATCTGTCTGCGGTAGAGTTCCAGTCCCGGCTCTTCCTGATAAAAGCGCTCCAGCTTCTCCCCGTCGATCCCGATGATCTCCGGCTCCAGATATGCCGTCTTGCTGGCAACCTGGGCATAAACGCTCATGGCCTTGGCGCTCATGGCCTGGTGCGCATTGTTCTTCTGATCCTGATCAAAAAGTCTCTCCGCATAATTATACGCAAGCATCAGCTTCTGGCCCAGCTCCGCGCTTTTCTCCAGCACCCGCAGCAGATTCCCGGCGCTTTCTGCCAGATGTCCCTCCATACCGGCGATCTCCTCCGCCAGTTCCGCAACCCTTTTCAAGTCTTCCTCCCACTCTTTTTCAGAAGGGTACATATCCTCCAGTTTCCAGGTATCTTCCACGCGAACTTCTTCTCTCTTCAACAATTCCTTTGCCATCTCTTACTCTCCTTAATTTTTTGATTTTACAAAATCGTTTCCATCCCGATCTTCTGGGGTTTCAGCCCGCAGCTCTCATAGAAACGCATAGCCTTTTCATTACAGGTCCACACATTCAAGGTTACATTATAGCAGCCGATCTCCCGGGCGTACCCGCATACATGCTCATACAGGGACTTTCCGATATGCCTGCCCCTCAAAACCTCGTCCACACAGAGATCGTCGATGTAGATCGTTTTGATGTCCGTCAGGATATTATCCCCCGGAAACTGCTTCAATACACAGAACGCGTAGCCGAGGACCCGGTCCGCCTCATCCACCGCCACAAAGATCGGCGTCCTGTCATCCGCTATGATCTTCTTCAGCTGCTCATCCGTATATTTCCGGCCGACCTTAAACAGATCCGGCCTCCCCTCATGATGCACCATATCCACCTGCAGGAGCAGTTCGTCTATTCTGCCCATATCCTTTTCCTGCGCTCTTCTGATCTCCATCGTCTGTCTTCTCTCCTTCTGTGTTTTTGGATATTCCGTGAAAAATCGTCCGGCCGGATGCGGCGAGACGGGCCTGTCCTAATTCTCCCTCTGAGACATCAGGGAGGACAGGCTGCCCAGGAGTTCCAGATCCTCCGCCTTTACTTTCAGACTGGTCTCAATCTTCTCTCCCTCCGGCGTTGTCACCAGGATCTCCACCACGCTGTCCTCCCGGATCCCCCGCTTCATCACCGCCTTGCAGAAAGCGGGAAATTTCGGGTGGTTCTCCTTAAACAGGTTCCACGCGCTCATCAGTTTCATCACATTTCCAAAATCCATCGTCCCATCCTCCGCAAGTCTTTCTGCCATCGGCAGTATCGTATACGCCTTCCAATTTTTTTCATATCAGATACACTGTGATAATCATACACGATTTCCAAGAAAAACGCAATAAAAACAAGCGCGGTTCCCGGATGACGGCGCGGATAAAATGCGGCGAACGATAACACAGAATGGGAAAACAATTTTGAAAGGCGTTCAACAAAAAATTTTGTTGAATATATGTGGGAAGTGTGATATAGTGTTCTCAGAAAAGGAAAGCACCCACTCCAAAGTGGATGCTCCCAAGGTTGCAAATGTCCTTACGGACACCGCCTATCCTGTGGTCGAGACAGGATAGGCATTTTTATTTTCGCTCTTTCTTTCTCTTTTGGAGAAAGGCAAGCAACGCTACAATCAGGCTGCCAAAGGCACATAACAAGGTTAATATGCCGATGAAAATCGAAATGATTTCAAAAGCTGTCATATAACGCCACCTCCCTTCCTATGTATTCCGGCGAACCGGTCATTAAGCTTCGGGAGGCTGCCACTACGCTTCGCTCCGGCCGGCGCTTAACAAGCGTCCCCGGACGCTCAGCGCCCTGTCATGGGTACTTTCCTATGGCTTTCACCACGCAACTAATATACCATTTCCAACATCACATTTCAACCGATTTCGGCAATTCATTCATATTCGTTCATATCTTAACTAAAAAACAAGGGCCTAGAGCGTCTTGCGCCTTAAGCCCCTGCCATTTATTCAGAGGTGCGTCTGCTCCGGTATTAGATTCGTTTCATTCTGCATATCCAGTCTCCCTGCTTTTAGTATCTTAGATGCTTAAACAGTCAATTGGCCTCATTATACATTCACCGCTGTCGATAATGATAAATCCTCCGCCATAGTCATACCAATCACATTTACATTTGATTTCTATGCGATCCAAAAAGACGCAGATCAAAGTTAACTGCAGCGAATCTAATTTTTCCTCAACAGTCTTTGCAGAAAGCAATTTAAGAGCTTTTGCCTTTGCAATATGTTCTGGCAGTCTTTCTTCATCACAATCCTCCAAAACCTTTGCAAGTTCCTGCACTGCGGCAGTCTCTATGTTCTTTTCCAGCATTTCGATTTTATCGATCAAAAGATTCTTAAATAAATTACGCTGTATATCTTTTTTCTTTAATACTTCCTCTTCATTAAAAACATTAGACTCTAATAATATCCTCGCAACTTCTTTCGTGAAAAGGCCAAGCTGGATCTTATCATATATAGTACTAAAAGACTGAATTTCTGTTTTGACTTCTTGATGTTTCCCTCCTATTGTCATTTCAATTTTTTGTTCCCGGACCCAATATCCATCCTTGAAAGTTATTTTACCATACACTTCATCCAAAAGCGTTCTTTTAGCCATAATTTCATTCTCCATTCTTATGATTCATCACACTTTTTCTTTTTGTCTCAGATGTCCCATCCTCCGCAAGTCTTTCTGCCACCGGCAGTATCGTATACGCCTTCCAATTTTTTCATATCAGATACACTGTGATAATCATACACGATTTCCCGGAAAAACACAATAAAAACAAGCGCCGTTCCCGGATGACGGCGCGGATAAATGCGGCAAAGGCGTGCGATAAAAATTTTTGTTGAATGTATGTGAAAAGTGTGATATAGTGTTCTCATAAAAGGAAAGCACCCACTCCAAAGTGGATGCTCCCAAGAGTGGTAATGTCCTTACGGACACCGCCTATCCTGTGGTTCAGACAGGATAGGCATTTTTATTTTCGCTCTTTCTTTCTCTTTT
>CANQEV010000056.1 GCA_947595925.1 uncultured Acetatifactor sp.
AAATTTGACAAAAAAATACAGGCAATATGCGGCCTGCAAGTACTTTTTCATTTATTTAACTGTCAAACACCCGGGATACACAAATAATTTGCAGGCGATGAAGGTTTGTGGTATAATGTGCGTAGCCTGTCTGAAAGGAGTCCTGATCATGGAGAGAACCGAATCCCAGGAAAATTATCTGGAAACCATCCTGATCCTCAGCAAAAAAAAGCCCGTTGTGCGATCCGTGGATATCGCCAACGAGCTTGGTTTTACAAAACCCAGTATCAGTATCGCGATGAAAAACCTAAGGGAACAGAATTACATCACCGTCACCTCCGAGGGGTATATCTACCTCACGGAGTCCGGCCGTAAGATCGCGGAGGACATCTACGAGCGGCATGAGCTGCTCACCGCCGCCCTGATCAAGCTGGGCGTGAACGCCGCCACCGCCGAGGAAGACGCCTGCCGGATCGAACATGTGATAAGCGACGAAACTTTCCAGGCCGTGAAAAAGATCGCCGCCCATTACTTATCCTTGCAGTGACAATCCTTCTTGCCGCATTTTGATGCCTGGGGGCAGCCGATACAGGTCTGCCCCCTCTTCTTTGCCCTGATGATATAGGCTGCCGCCGATACCGTGATTACAAGTAAGATCAGAATGATGATTACATCCGCTGCCGTCATTATGCCCGCGCCCCCAACGCATATTCTAATTTCACTTTCTTGTCAGCATTCACACAGAGGAATATGATGATCGCCGCAATGACCGCCACCGCGATCAGTCCTCCGACAAACCCGGTTCCAAAAGACCCCGTCGTAATCAGCGTTCCGATCTGATATACCAGGAACGCCAGCGTATATCCCGTAGCCAGCTGCAGGCAGACGCCGCCGAACAGCCACTTCCGGCTCTTGATCTCGGAGTTCATTGCGCCGATCGCCGCAAAGCAGGGAGGCGTGAAGAGGTTGAACATCAGGCAGGCCAGCGCCGCCGCTTTCGTCAATGCAAAGACCGCCGCCACCTCGTTGCCGCCGCCCACCAGGGCCAGCTCCTCTGTGTCGATGAAGTTGGTCACGCCGAAGCAGACTGCAAGGGTGCCCACCACATTTTCCTTCGCGATAAAGCCGGTGATGGAAGCGGCTGCCATCTGCCATACGCCGAAGCCAAGAGGGATCAGGAGCACGGCGAAAGGCGTGGCGATGGACGCCAGGATGGAGGTGCTTTCCATACCCTCCTCCACCACTTCAAACTTCCAGTTGAAGCTCTGCATCAGCTGCACCGCCGTGTTGCAGAGCAGGATGATGGTCCCCGCCTTCACGATATAAGCCCATCCCCTGGAAAACATGGAGATCACAGCCCGCTTCAGAGAAGGGATCTTGTACTCCGGCATCTCCATGATGAAGAAAGACTTCCGGTTCTTATATCCGGCGATCTTGTTGATCAAAAGAGCGCCGAAGAAGATCAGGGCGATGCCCACGAAGTACATGAGCGTTCCCACCCAGGAGGCGTCTCCGAAGAACACCCCTGCAAAGAGCGCGATCACAGGGAGCTTTGCGCCGCAGGGCATAAAGGTCGCCAGCATTGCGGTTGCCCTCCTCTCCCGCTCGTTGCGGATCGTGCGGCAGGCCATGATCCCCGGGATGCCACAGCCCGTTGCGATCACAAAAGGAATGACCGATTTTCCCGAAAGTCCCACCTTCTTAAAGATCGGGTCTAAGACTACCGAAACTCTTGCCATATACCCACAGTCTTCCAAAAGAGCGATCAAAAAATACATCACCATGACCAGGGGCAGGAAACCTACCACCGCGCCGACGCCGCCGATGATCCCGTCCACCAGAAGGGCCTGCAGCAGGGGCGACGCATTCTCCACCTTTCCCGCCACCCATTCCTGAAAGGTCTCGATCAGTCCCGCAAGTCCGTCGGCGATCATCGGGCCAAGCAGGGATTGGGATAAGTAAAACACGATAAACATCACCACCGCAAAGATCGGAATCCCCAGATAGCGGTTCGTCAGGATCTTGTCGATGGCGTCGTCCTTACTCTTCTCCTTGGTCAGCGTCTTTCGAGTCTCCACTTTCCCCACAATGTCGTTCACAAATGCAAAGCGCTTTCTGTCGGCGTTTTCAACCTCCTTTTTATCAGAGAGATCGATATCGCCCTGCTGATAGGGCGCTTTCTGTCCCTTCCCGTACAAAGAGACCGCCGCATCTACCACTTCCTTTAAGCCCTCGGCAGATGTGGAAACTGTCCCGATCACAGGACACCCCAGCATTGCCGCCAAAGCCTTCGCGTCAATCTTCGTCTCCTTCTTTTCGTTGATATCGCTTTTGTTCAGCGCTACCACCACGGGGATCCCAAGCTCCAGGAGCTGGGTCGTAAAGAACAGGCTCCGGCTCAGATTCGTGGCGTCCACAATGTTGATGATCACGTCGGGATGCTCGTTGCGCACATAGGAACTGGTGATGCTCTCCTCGGATGTGAATGGGGACATGGAATAGGCTCCCGGCAGATCCACCGCGATCAGCTCCTCTGCCCCATCGTAAAAGTTCTTCTTCACCGGATGCTCTTTCTTGTCCACGGTGACGCCCGCCCAGTTGCCGACGCGCTCGTTGCGCCCGGTGAGGGCATTATACATTGTTGTCTTACCCGAATTCGGGTTCCCTGTCATGGCGATTCTCATTTTCCTTCTTCCTTTCTGATGTTATTCTATTCTTATAAATATTAGTTGTAACTAATCCATGGTCAAAAAAGAAAGGACTGTTCCGTCCATACTTTACGCAAATCCGTGCCTTTGCGCTTCCCACCGGATTCCAGCAGGTTTTGCTCCGAGCTAAGCGTTCTCTCAGCAGCACTCTATCCGCTGCCCGAGGCCGGAACATTACCTAAATATGCGCCGCCGTCAGATCGCGATCGCATCCGCAAGCTGGCTGTCGATCGTATATCGGCCGTCCTTAATGGAAACCGTCATGCCAGATTTTTTGCGGCTCACCACCGTAACCGGCTCCCCGCTGTAACAGCCCAGAGTGAATAGAAAATTCTTTAGTTCTTCATCTTCCGTCTCGATTTCCCGGATAATATATTCTTTTCCCTCGTCCGCGTCCGCAAGCGTCATTCCGGCTCCCTCCTTTGGTTTATTTTAGCTCACTTAAATTATGTATTACAAATATAAGTTAGCATCCTTTAACCATGTTTAGTATATGCTACCCGGTTTATTTTGTCAATACTTTTTTTCCGCCGCCAGCAAGATTGTCAGTCAGATTGCCATAAGACCTTTGAACAGATTGTCAAGCAGGCTATCGTTGACAAGCCAAAAAGCGGAGACAATCTTTCCGCTCTTCCTCGGCTTTCCCTGCTCAAATGCGGGTTCTTCCGTCCCGCCCGCGGATCTCGAGCTGCAACCTGAAATTTGACGCGGCGGCTTCCTTCAGAGTTCTCACGATTTTTTCGCCGTACCCCTCCGTTTCCTCCTGCAGGTCCGCGTTTTCCAGGACAATGCGGCAATCCCCCAGCTCCGTCAGGCAGTCATACAGCGCATCCAGATTTTTGCCGTAATAATCCGGAAATCCCAGTTTATTTTTCAGGTAGGAATGGGCATTCCGCCTCTCCCTCAATCTTTCGTAATCCAGCACATACTCTTTCACCGCACCACCTCATACTCTTTCGGGGACATCCCCCTCTTACTCTTCCGCCGGCAAAACCACCGCATACTCTTCCGTGACAAAGACCGCCTCTTACTCTTCCGTGTCCAAAATCACCTCATACTCTTCCGTGACCAAAACTTCCGAAAAGCTCTCATAGTGATCCGAGGTGTAAAAATACAGTCCGTCATTGGAAAAGACCAGCCGTCTGGATCCCCGGGAACCATAGCCGTCCGTATCGATGTCACATTCCGTATAACGCCTGCCTTTCTCTTCCGGCAGGAGCCCCTCCCTGTTGCCAAAGGTGTCGCCGCCGATCGCGGCCCCCTCCTTGTATTTTTCCACGGAACCGCCTTCCCAGCCTAAAGCTTCCGCCTCCTTTTTCGTGATGTAATTTTGCGGAAGCTCGTCGTAGATTTCCAGGTACAGCACCACGTTTTCCAGGTCATAATAATATTCCCCGTACTCCGGGAGATCATATTGTCCGGCAGTTTCGGATCCGCTCGCCGTCAGATCCTCTGAAACTCCTCCGTCCGTCGCCGCCTCTTTTGAACCGCCTGCTTCTGAGGTTTCCCCGTTCTTTTCTTCCCCTTCGGCGGGAAAATTTTTCGAAGGGCTTTCGTCTGTATCCTGATCTTCGGCCACGCCGCTTTCATAAGAAGCATTTCCCGTCCCGCCGATACTGCCGCCGCCCGCCGTCTTCTGTGTCCCGCAGGCCGTCAAAAAAACTAAAAGAAATAGTGTTAAAATAATTCTGACTTTCCGCTGTTTTTTCAAATCCGTATCCCGCCTTTCACATAACTTCTCTCTTTATACATTCAACGGTATTCATACTCGATCCGAATATCGTTTCCGATCACTTCCACTGTCCCGATGCTGCCGCTGACGATGGGCATTGCGGGCGGGAGATGCCCCAGATCCGCGTCCATCACCACCGGCACCCTGTATTTCCGCGCCACAGCCAGCACGGCTTCATAGGCGTCCAGTCCCATCATTTCCTGCCCGTAACACAGGGGCCTCCCGATCAGAAATCCTTTCACATACCGGAACCACCCGGCCTCCTCCATCTGCCACATGGCCCGGCGGATCGCAAACACATTCAGGTCACAAGACTCCAGGAACCACAAAAATCCGTCTTCCGCGTAGCGCTCCTGAAATTCCCATACTTTGTCAAATCTCGTCCCCGTGAGGTTGACCAGGCAGTCCATACAGCCGCCGATCAGCCTGCCTGTCATCCGCAGACTGCCGTGAAACCGCCGGGCATCCTCGATCAGACGGCCGGACTCCCGTACGTCCTCTTCCCGGCCAGATCCGAAATTCTTCCCGTCCCCTTCTGCCAGGGAACAAACCTCTCTTTTTACAGACTGACTCATGTCTCCCGCCCGGCCCGGTTCTGATGCGTCAAAGCTCCCCGCCGTCTCCGCATCTGCCTCCGCTGCCCTCTCCCAGGGGACCCATAACTTTAACACCCTCTCTTCCTGAAGATTCCAGGGTGCCAGAGGATTTTCCTCCCCTTCAAGACCCTCCCGCTCCCACTTTTCATAACCGTGCACTTCTTTCAGACTGCCCTTCAGGATGCCCAGGGTATCCTCCATGGACGTATGCCAGGGCCCCAGGCCAAAGCTGGCCCCGTTGGGTCCGTACACCGCCGCCACGTCGCACAGGGTTGCAAGCAGAAAAATCATGTTGGTATTGTCTGAGTATCCCAGATACCACTTTGGCCTTGCCTCCCGGATCGTCTTAAAATCCATTCGGGAGATCACCTCGCACATGAGTTCTCCGCCCGCGCAGGCGATCAATATGTCGCTCTCCGGATCCAGATAGGCTTCCATCAATTCCTCCGCGCAATTCTCCGGCGTGGAGCTGATTCCGATGCCCTCTCCCAGATAACAGTTCGGCCCCAGTTTCTCCCCAAAGCCGCGTTCTTTCAACAATTCTCTGGCGTGATCAAACTTGGACTTATGGGGGTCCATATTACAGCCGAAAGAGGGCGCCACGAATCCGATCACACCTCCGTTTTTTAAAAATTGGGGATATCTCATAAACCCTCTCCCTTCTCCTACAATAAAGTTGTGGTGATTAGATACCTGACAGCCAGTTAGCACTGACCGTTTCATTGCTTAAGCTGACTTCGGCGCTTTTCTTCATGGTTTGCTTTAGCGCCTCACCTGCAAAGCCGTATATAGATTTCTGCCATACAAAAAGCTGCGGCGGTGCGCTCTCATGCGCTTAACCCCGCCGTCTGCTTTCAAAGTTATAGCCGCGTCTGTCTTAAAACCCCAGCTTCTTATAAATCTCAAACCCGTCAAAGGTCGCGAAATAATCCTTCGGCGTCTCCGCGCGCCGGATCAGCTGTACGCTCCCATCCTCTTTCAGGAGCAGTTCCGCCGACTTCAGCTTGCCATTGTAGTTGTACCCCATGGAATACCCGTGGGCCCCCGCCTCGTGAATCGCCAGGTAATCTCCGATCTCCACCTTCGGCAGCATCCGGTCAACGGCGAACTTGTCGTTATTCTCACAGAGGGATCCCGTCACGTCATACTTGTGGTCGCAGGGTTCGTTCTCTTTTCCCAGGACGGTGATATGATGGTAGGCGCCGTACATGGCGGGCCGCATCAGGTTCACCGCGCAGGCATCCACACCGAGATATTCCTTATGCGTATGCTTCTCATGGATCACTTTCGTCACAAGATGTCCGTAAGGCGCCAGCATAAAGCGGCCCAGCTCCGTATAGATCGCCACATCCCCCATGCCTGCCGGAACCAGAACTTCCTCATAGACCTTGCGCACGCCCTCTCCGATCACCTTGATGTCGTTGGGCTCCTGGTCCGGGCGGTAAGGCACGCCGATCCCGCCGGAGAGATTGATGAATGTGATGTGGGCCCCCGTCTCCTCTTGCAGCTTCACCGCAAGCTCAAACAGGGTTCTGGCCAGCGTCGGATAATACTCGTTTGTCACGGTGTTGCTGGCGAGAAACGCGTGGATGCCGAAATTTTCAACGCCCTTCGCCTTTAAGATCTTGAATCCCTCAAAGAGCTGTTCCGTAGTGAATCCGTACTTCGCGTCTCCGGGATTATCCATGATGCTGTTGCTGATGGAGAAGTATCCCCCGGGATTATAACGGCAGCTCAACGTCTTCGGCAGATACCCGATGGTCTCCTCCAGAAAAGCGATATGGGTGAAATCGTCCAGGTTGATCGTAGCCCCGATCTCCGCCGCGTAAGCAAATTCCGAAGCCGGCGTATCATTGGAAGAAAACATGATGTCCTCGCCCTTCAGTCCCATAGCGTGGCTGAGCATCAGCTCCGTCAGGGAAGAACAGTCGCAGCCGCAGCCATACTCCCGTAAAATGTCGATCAGGAAGGGATTGGGCGTAGCCTTCACCGCAAAAAACTCCTTGTATCCCTTGTTCCACGCAAAAGCCTCCTTCAATGCCTTCGCATTTTCCCGGATACCCTTTTCGTCATAAATGTGAAAGGGAGTGGGGTAAGTCTTCACGATCTCCTCGATCATTTCCTTCGTCACAAACGCTTTCTTTTCCATCATTCTGCCTCCTATTCTGTTCGTTATATATCTTCGATCTGCCAGTCAATGGGTTCCAAACCCTGTTCGATCAGAAAACGGTTGGTCCGGCTGAAGGGCCTGCTGCCAAAGAAGCCCCGGCTTGCCGAAAGGGGACTGGGATGAGCGGATTCCAAGATCAAATGCTTTGGATTGTTCAAAAATTCCTTTTTATCCTGGGCCGCCTTCCCCCATAGGATAAAGACGATGGGCCGGTCCTGTTCATTGAGAATCCGGATCGCGGCGTCCGTAAATTCTTCCCAACCGTGCCCCCTGTGGGAAAACGCCCTGTGCGCCTGAACCGTCAGGACGGTGTTTAAGAGCAGCACTCCCTGCTCTGCCCATTTCACCAGGTAACCGTTGTTCGGGATCCGGCAGCCCATATCGTCGTGCAGTTCCTTATAAATATTCTGCAGGGATTTCGGGATCTGAATGTCCGGCTGTACGGAGAAACAAAGCCCATGGGCCTGTCCCTCTTCATGGTAGGGATCCTGTCCCAGGATAACCACTTTCACCTGGCTGAGGGGCGTCAGATGAAAGGCGTTAAAGATATCCTCCGCAGGAGGAAACACCTGTGTGGTATTGTACTGTGTTTTTATAAATTGATAGAGTTCTCTGTAATACGGTTTCCGGAACTCCGGCTGAAGCACCGGAAGCCAGTCATTGTCGATCATTGCCATTTTTGTACCCGATCCTTTCGCTCCTCTCAGCAGAACTACACTAAAGTTTTCCTGTCCGAGACTTTCTCCGCACCCTATGACATTCTATGCCTCGTTCGTATTTTTACATAACACTCCTGTCCTTCATCCCGCGCCATGACAAAAAGTTCACAGTCTCACGCTTATGTACCTCTCCTTCAGATAGGAGTTCACAGTCTCACGCTCACGCCCTTCTCCCGCAGATACTCCTTCACCTGCCGGATCTCCAGCTCTTTATAGTGGAACAGGGAGGCCGCCAGCGCCGCTTCCGCGCCGCCCTCCGTCAGCGCCTCATAAAAATGTTCCAATGTTCCCGCTCCGCCGGAAGCAATGACAGGTATCCCGACGGACTGGGAGACAGCCTTTGTCAGTTCAATATCATAGCCGGCCTTTGTCCCATCCCTGTCCATGCTGGTCAGAAGGATCTCCCCGGCTCCCATCTTTTCCGCTGTCCGCGCCCATTCCACGGCATCCATCCCCATATCCACCCGTCCGCCGTTCTTATAGATATTCCAGCCGCTGCCATCCTCCCGCCTTTTGGCGTCGATGGCCACAACGACGCACTGGCTGCCGAATTTCTCCGCCGCATCGCTGATCAGCTTCGGATTCATGATCGCCGCAGAATTGACGGAAATCTTATCCGCTCCTTCTCTTAAGATCGCCTTGAAATCTTCCACCGTGCGGATACCGCCGCCGACCGTAAAAGGGATGAACACCTTACTTGCGACCTGCCGCACCCACTCCAGCTGCGTCGCCCGGCTGTCCGACGACGCCGTGATATCCAGGAAAACAACCTCGTCCGCGCCGGCCTGATCATAAGCCGCAGCCACCTCAGCCGGGTCACCCGCATCCCTCAGATTTACAAAATTGATTCCCTTCACAACCCTGCCGTCCTTCACATCCAGACAGGGGATGATCCTCTTTGTATACATTTCGCTCCCTCCCTATGCCTTCCTCGTCAGAGCGAGAAAGTTATTCAGGATCTTCAGCCCCACGCCGGAACTCTTCTCCGGGTGGAACTGGCACGCAAACACATTGCCTTTCTCAACAGAAGCGTGAATCTGCGCGCCGTACTCCGTTGTTGCGGTGACGATGCCGGAATCCTCCGCCTGTAAATAATAAGAGTGCACAAAGTACACGTAAGCGCCCTCTGCTATTCCCTCAAAAAGCCTTCCCTTCACAGGGAAGCGCAGATCATTCCAGCCGATATGAGGGATCTTCAACCCGGCGTCCCCGGGCAATCTGACAACTTTTCCCTTCAAAATGCCCAGCCCCTTCACCCCCGGACTTTCCTCGCTGCTGTCAAACAGGAGCTGCAGACCGAGACAGATTCCCAGGAAAGGAATATTTCTCTCGACGCACTGATGGATCACATCCACAAGTCCATAGTGCTCCAGTTTCTCCATGGCGTCCCCAAAGGCGCCCACGCCTGGAAGGATTACGCCGTCAGCTCCTAAGATCTCCGCCGCATCCCGGGTGACCCGCGCCTCCCCGCCCAAAAGCTGCACGGCTTTCTCCACACTCTTTATATTTCCCGCGTCATAATCGATTACCGCTATCATCCTTTTTCTCCTGTAAACCGGCGCTTTTACACCGCTCCTGCCGTCTGTTCTAAATTACTCTCCGGGGATTTCATCCGCAAACACTTCGTTCCCCAATTCCTCTTCCTCCGGGAGGAGATCCTCCAGTTCTTCCATATTCTCCTGTACAGGAGCGTCCTGATCCCCTGGATTTTCGGCCCACTCATCATAAGTGCCGCCGCCAGCGATGGCCCTCACCATTTTGCTGTAAGCCAGATCATCCCATTCATTGGCAATCGTCTCTGCCATCTCTTCGGTAAGCCCGTATTTGGACTGCAGGATTTCAAGCATTTGATCGTAAATATCCCGCACTTCTTCGGCCGCATTCCACTGACTGGAAAATTGATACAGCGCCGGATATGCGTGCATGGACTGCAGCAGGCTGTCAAGGGCCTCCGGCTCCTGCCCCGCTTGGACAAACATTTCATATTCCCGCATCCAGAGCCTGATTCTCAAGATACTTTCTGACTTGTTGTACATGACCTGCTGGCTCTCATTTAACCGTTTCCCGATCAGATTCTGATAGCAGGTCTCATAATCACCCTCATAAAACGCAGAGGCCGCCTTCTTTTTGTCCGCAAAGTCCGTCCCCGCGCTGCCGAGAATCAGGATCACCGCTCCAACGGTAGCGCAGATCAGGAAGATCAGGGACACCCTCTTTAAAGAAAGCCTTTTCCCGGGTTCCTCCGGCTCCTCCTGATTTTTCTCACGTACTTTCTTCGCCTTGGGCTTTTTCCCCTTAGCCTTCTTTACATCAGTTTTCTCTTCCTCATCGTCGAAATCTGCCTGACCGTTTTCCCTTTCAGCCCCTTTTTTCTTCCTTCCTTTTTTCTTTTTGCCCTTTTTCTTGGCGTTCTCCTCGTTCAGTTCCTTCAGGATCGCATCATTTTCATCGGACAGAATGATCTGCTGTTCTTCCTCGACCTCGGAATCCTCTTGGGTAAGAAAATCCAGGAGTCTTGCAAACAGTCCTTTTTTTCCAGTATTGTTCTTCTCCGGCTTAGGTTTCTTTCCCGCTTTTTGGGATGCCTTTCCGGTTTCCGAAACCGCTTCCTCCCCTTCGTCAGACAAATCTGATCCGCCTAGGATATCCAACACATCTGCGTCTTCTGATTCCTCCTGGAGATTTCCGCCTTCCAGCCCCTCTGCGCCCTCCAGACCAGATAAGACATCTGACACCCCAAGGTTTTCCAAAAGGTCATTCAGCCCCATATCCTCCTCGGGTCCGGCATCCCGATCCCGTAGTTCAGCGCTCGCCTCCGCTTCCGAAATGCCGCGAATTTCCGGAGAGGGCTCAGAGACTTTCCCAAGGGACAACCCCTGAAGCTCCGGCCACGCACTCTCCGTAAAGATGTCGTCGATGTCTTCCTGGGTTACAGGATTTTCTGCGGATCCTTCCGATTTTTCAACAGCATCTTCGGGTTCCGTCTGCTCTGCACCCTGGGGTGCCTGACCGGAGCCGGCCTCCTCCATTGCGCCAAAAAGTTTCTCCATTTCCGAATCGTTGGAACTATTTTTACCGTCCTGTTCAAAGCTTTCTATCCGCTCTTCGCCCGGTTCAGGTTTCGGACCTTTCGCCGGCTTCTTCCCAAAGCGCAGTCTGCTAAAAAATTTCCGAAGTCCCTTCTCTTTCTTTGGATGGGAGACATGCCTCTGTTCCTCGTCATCTCCCCAATCTATCTCCGCATTTTGCTGCTGCGCCTGCTCTAAAAGCGCGATAATGCCCTCGTCAACCGGTTCGTTCCGGTCCGCTTTCTGCAGCATGTCGTTTATATCTTTCAGATCCGCCTCTTCCGCTTCCTGCAACAGCGTTTCCAGATCCACCGATTCTCTGGCAGGCCTGCCGTCCGTGGGCGACGCTCCCGCGCTTTCCGCGAGAATCCTCTCGATTTCCTCCGGGCTCAGGTCCGCGGTATCCTGTATGTCATAGCGTTCCCTGTAGTCAGCCCTTTCCGCTGTCCCGCCTTCTGTCAGGTGAGCGACGTCGGCATTTTCGGTATCGGCGTCATCCTGAGCAGAATTTCGGTCATTGGAGACCGTACCGTCTTCAGAAACGAGGTAATCATCGTACTCAGCCGGAAGACCATTGAAAAAATTTGTGTGAATACCGTCAGATGTATCATTTTTTGAAATCTGTTCTCCATTCATAACATCCTTTAACAGATTATCCAAGTATTCTTCCTGTGAAGGCATTTTTTCTCCTTTCGGCCGACTCCATGATACTTTCAAAGCCCAATTCTTTTATAGTTTATCACAGGTTATTCAGCCAATCAATTGTATTCTCGGCAATTCCCACACCTTTTTCGCTTAGCTGCTCCGGAAGCTGATACAGATTTTCATGAATTCTGTACATTTTTGCCTTTTGATTTAAGAAGGCAATCTTCTCAAAGGGTATTCGGATCACACCCGGGAACTGCATTCCCACTCCCAGTTCAAGGACAAGAAGTTTCCGATTTACAGATCCCTGCAGCCATTTTGTGTAACTCTGCCAGTCGCTTAAGTATCCTCTTTCATCGTAATGCTCCGCCTGAACAACGTTCAGGATCATACCTGCCCCACAGCGGGGACATTTCCCCAGGAGATCCCTTGGGATTCGTTCTTTCAACAGGGAAGATATTTCTTCTTTTTCAGAAATTCTTCCGATCTGCTCCAGCGCTCTGAGAACTTCCCCCGACAGAACCGGATTTTTTTGAGTTTCTTCCTCCTTGCCGGAGTCATTGTCCTCCAGCCAGGTTTGAAGTTTCCCGCAGCACTCCCGCAGCGCGTCCCGCTCTTCCAAAGAAAGCGGGACACAAGTCTCTCCCGTTTCCGTCTCTTCTGCAGAACAATTCTCTGCGCACTGTTTTTTCCAGGCGCTGCCGCAGGGCATTGCCAGACGCCCCGCTCTCCAACGGATTTCGGGAATGGGACTGCTTTGTGCCTGGGAAATCAGGAAATAATTCTTACCCTCGAGCAGATTCCGAAGTTTCTCCAGTGCCCGCCTTATTTTATCTCCATCAGCCATCATATCCCTATATGCGGGAATCAGCCACGCATATTCTGTGTTCTCCAGTTTTTTCAGGACTTTCTCCGCGTGCCCCGCATACCGTTCAGCTCTGTTTTTATCATATTGATCACGGAGTCCATACGCGTCAATCTCATTTCCCAGTCCAACGAGAATCATCTCCGCCTCAGCCACGTCCCGCATAAAATCCTGTTCCGGCATACCTTCCTCCCTGCTTTAGCATTTATTTCTTCCTGCGCGCTTTGAGCATTCCTCTCTCCGGAGTCCGCGCTGCGCGGAGTTCCTGGCACATTCCATTTCATGGCATATGATCGAAACGCCCGCCATGCCTTCTATAACGGAAAAAGCCGGGAGCAATCCCGGCTTTAGCATCTAGGAAACGCTAATCCTCCAAATGATATTTTTCAACCAGTTCATCGATTATTTTCACAAGATTTCCAATCTCCGGCTTTGACAGCTGGGCATCTGCCCCCAGTTCTTCGCCTTTCCTCTTCATGTCATCATTTACCAGCGAGGAAAAGATGATAACCGGAATATTTGCCGTCGCTTCATCCTCCTTCACCAGCTTCGTCAGCCTATGGCCATCCATCTCCGGCATTTCGATATCGGTGATAATACAGCGGACATGATCTTTCAAGGTTCCCTCGTTCTTGCACTGACATATCACATCATACGCCTTTTGACCATTCTCCGTATGTATCAGATTGACGTAGCCCGCCTTTTTCAAGCAATCCACAATCAGCTTATTCAGAAGAGGGGAGTCCTCCGCGATCAGAATCGGCACGCTGCTCTTATCTCTCTCTCCCAGGCTTTCAATATCGGACATCTTAAGTCCGGTCTCCGGATTGATATCGCTGACAATCCTCTCAAAATCAAGAATGATAATCAGCTTACCGTCCTTTTTTACAATACCGGTGATAATGCTGTCCTCCAGAGATGCGATAGGGCCTTCAGGCTTAACGATCTCTGTCCAGAAAACTCTGTGAATCCCCAGAACGTTTTCCACATGGAAAGCAATGTTCAGCTTGTTAAAATTTGTGATGATAAACATTCCTCCGGGCTCTGATTCACCTCTGCCAAGGCAGTTTTTCAGATCAATCGCCGTGATCATGGTATCCCTCGGCATAAAAATCCCCTCAATACTGGGGTGAGAATTCGGCACGGGAGTAACCTGCTGATATTGAATAATCTCCCTGATTTTCGCAACGTTTATTCCATAGGAAAAGTCTCCCAGGGAAAATTCCAATACCTCTAATTCATTGGTTCCATTCTCCAATAAGATGTTTGTATCCATATACCCTCTCAATCCGCCCTTTTACCAGCTTTTGTTGTGAACTACACCCTATGAGATAATTATAGCACAATTCTGTAAAAATGGAACTCTAAACTTTATTTTTTTATAATTGGCGCGAAAACATGTCAAATTCCGTTTTATTATAATAAAAACACACAAAAAAATGATCTGCGCACACTTCCCGCAAACCATTTCCTGCTGTTTCTCTTTTAATCGTAAGGGCTCCTGCACCCTCAAAACCGAACGCTGAACTCCTCTTCTCTCCGTTTCCACTTCCCCGTCTCCCTCCTGGTTA
>CANQEV010000057.1 GCA_947595925.1 uncultured Acetatifactor sp.
TATTAAAAGCCAAAGTGCTCTTGCGGGAGACATTTTACCATCAAATCAACTAAATGTGGAAAGAACCGATTTTACGCTTACTACCTATACCTGCAAATGGTGTGAATTAAATTGCTCTGTTGCTTTTATTTCTTCTCTGAAAGATATTTCTGCATCTCCTGAATCTGTTTCTGTAATTCTGCGATCAAATTCTCTTGCTGGTTGAGTTGATTGTCTTTCTCATTGAGAAGGGTCGCCTGAGCTACAATTTCTTTATTCTTCTCGCTAAGCTGTGCGTTCTTTTCGTCGAGCATGTCGTCTTTTTCATTGAGCTTTGAGGCTTGTTCCGCAATCTGAGCATCTTTCTGGCTGAGCTGCGCATCCTTCTGATTAATCGTCTCCTGCATCTGGTCGATCATGTACTGTACCGTGTTGCTGTCTAGCTCTTGAAGTTCCTTGGAATACATCTGCATTACTCCCTCCAAATCTCGGCACATCTCATAGATCTCCCGGTACATCTTCTGAAATAAGGGATAGTTCTCCGACAGTTTCAGGATCCACTCGGGTTCATCTATGCAGAAAAATGCCAGCCATGCCTCCAGATCGTTGTTGACCTTTCCCTTATTTTGAACGATTTCCTTGAAGATGTCAAGGGGCACGAAGACATATTCCTCCAGGAGGTTCATTTTTAATCCGGTGTCGGAAGTCTGGCGGAACCGGTGGATGTAGTTCCTGGGGAATTTATGAAATTCCGAAGGGCTGGATTCATACAAGACAATGGTATAAACAGGGCGTAGGCTCCGGTAGTTCATGCGTTGGTCGTTGGCGGCTGCCTGGTCGTGCTTTTGTTTATATTGGCGCAGCAGGAGATCCGCGGAGTAGCAGGCGGCCCGCTGGCCGGGGAAGGCGTAGCCGTAGCGCTGTACCTCCACGTTGGTGATGCTGCCGTCCTCCAGGCGGACGATGATGTCCATGACGATCAGGGTGTCAGGCATGATCTGGCTTTCTTTCGAAAGGACGGAGACGACGGAGACTTTCCGCTCCAGGAGGAGCGAGAGGAACGCGTTCAGCCGGGAAGAATTCCGGTCGGGATCCATGATCGCCTTAAAGAAAGAGTCGTAGAGGATGCGGACGCCCTTCGCGCCGCTGCAGAAGTCCAGGAATTCCTGTTGTTGTTCCGGCTTTAGGGCGTTGAACTTCTCCGTCAGGGACGGTTTGGCGTTAATCTCTTTCAGGATCTCATCCTGTGTGCGGATCATGGGAAAGTACTGCTGTAATTTGTTTTTCTTCATATGTTTTGATTCCTCCTTGTAATAATGTTCTAGTGGTTAGATGTCTGACAGGTGGTTGGAATGAATTGCCCGCATGCCATGGGCTCGTTCTCGAATGCCGGTCTGATCGGCGGAACCTAGTTTTATGGTGGTTTGTAGGATGCGGCAGGCGTATGAAATTGTGAAAACGACAAAAGCTGTGTAATCGTCAAAAACGGTGCAATCGTCAAAAAATGTATAAGCGCTATAAGCGCCATAAACACAATAGGCATGAAAGACATTCCCTCCTTCCGTGGTGAAATGTTTGTGTGTTAAATATCCCTTGTTTGGAAGATACGGCGATATGCCGTAGGTCTGACGGCCCTGGGGCCACAGATAAGATAGATTGATGATAGCACAGAAGAAGCGGAATGTAAAGGAAATTTTTTCGCGTTTTATGACTTCCTTTTTTTCTCTGAGCAAAGCGGATTCAGATCTCCACGCCGGAGTTCTATCTGTTTTACAATGGAACGAAAGCCCTGCCACCGGAAGAAACCTTAAAACTTTCGGGCGCATATCTTGAAAAAACAGACAAACCAATGTTAGAATTGACAGTAAAGATGATCAACATCAATCTCCCGGTGAACCATACGCTTTTGCAGAAATGTATGCCGCTGTATGAGTATTTCTGGTTCATGCAGAAGATCCGGTCGTATCTGGATGAAAAAAGGGTTGGGATGAGGCGTACACTTTACAGAGGGAAAGGCAGAATCCATTTTGGATCTGGAGGGATTTGCGGAAAATCTTAAATAAATTCTGATTAAAGGAGTAAAACAAAGTGAGCAAAGAAAAGTATGATTATTTAATTGTTGGTTCCGGTCTATATGGTGCCACGTTCGCTCAGCAGGCCAACGCCGCCGGCAAATCGGTTCTTGTCATTGATAAGCGTCCGCACATCGGCGGCAATGTCTATACCGAGCGCGTCGAGGGTATCAATGTCCATAAATATGGTGCGCACATTTTTCATACGAACGATAAAGCCGTGTGGGACTATGTCAACCACTTTGCCACGTTCAACCGTTTTACAAATTCACCGGTAGCAAATTACAAAGGCGAGCTCTACTCGCTGCCGTTCAATATGTACACGTTCAACCGTATGTGGGGCGTGACGACTCCCGAAGAGGCGGCGGCGAAGATCGACGAGCAGCGCAAGGCGGCGGGTATCGCGCATCCGGAGAATCTGGAAGAACAGGCAATCAGTCTGGTGGGCACGGACATTTATGAAAAGCTCGTGAAGGGTTACACAGAAAAACAGTGGGGGCGCGACTGCAAAGATCTTCCTGCTTTTATTATCAAACGCTTGCCGGTGCGTTTTACTTTTGATAATAACTATTTCAATGCACTGTATCAGGGAATTCCCATCGGCGGCTATACGAAAATGGTGCAGAGAATGCTGGATGGTATTGAAGTGTGTTTAAATGTGGATTATCTTGCGCAAAAGCAAGCGCTGGACGCCCTCGCGGAAACCATTGTTTACACGGGACCGATTGACGTATATTTTGATTATCGGTTTGGATCGTTGGAATACCGCTCCGTGCGCTTTGAAACGGAGGTGCTTGATCAGCCAAATTATCAGGGCAATGCAGCGGTGAATTATACCGACCGCGAGACGCCGTGGACACGGATCATAGAACATAAGTGGTTTGAATTTGGCAAGGATGAGCAGGGAAACGACCTGCCGAAGACCGCTGTCAGCCGTGAGTACAGCAGCGAGTGGAAGCCCGGCGATGAGCCGTATTATCCGGTGAATGATGAGAAGAATATCGCCCTTTATGCGGAGTATAAGAAACTTGCGGATGGCGAGAAGAATGTCATTTTTGGCGGACGGCTGGCGGAGTATAAGTATTATGACATGGATCAGGTGATTTCTGCTGCTTTGGATATGAGCAAAAAGGTTCTTTAAAGTTACGCATTTTCTCTGAAAAATGCATAATTGTATATTAGTCAATGATGTGACACCAACTTTTTAAAAAAAAATGGTAGAGTGCCATAATGAATGTTAATTAACGAACAGGAAACTGTTATCCCCCTGCTTATTCCGCTTAATTACTGTTTATCTGCGGGGCGCTGGTCTGTCAAGGCTGCGTCAGCACCCCGCAGGGGCTTGGCCTTGACAGACCAGCATCCCGCAGATATGCTTGCACGAGCGGAATAGGCAGATTCAGGATTCGAGTTCATGGCGTTTCTGCAGAGGAGACTTCCATCCCAGTACCTGCATGACGATGTTATTGGAACGCCGCAGATACCGTTTCATCTGAAGTTTCAGATCCGCATAGTTATAAAAAGTCATGTGGTTGTAAAAGCGTTCCTGGTCATTGCGGTGGCTGCGTTCTACTTTGCCGTTATGTCTTGGGGTGCGGGGGCGTATCTTCTGATGGAAGATCCCAAGCTGCCGGCATAGAATGTCCAGCGGGTGTTGGCGGTCCGTCTTTGCCAGATGGGTAAATTCCGCACCGTTATCGGTCTGGAGGACCTTCGGCTGATAGCCGAAATAGTCGATTGCCCTCCTGACAAAGTCCACAGTGGAGTAACTGCTCTGTTCCATGTAAGGGTAGAGGAACCGTTGTCGGGAAGCCTCGTCGATTACGGTATACTGATAGAACTTTTGCGGCACGTTGCCGATGTAGCAGGCTGTCGGGACATATTTCACATCCATCTGCCATTTTGCCCCCAGCTGAGTGGGAGTGTCATAAGGCTTTGGCCGGTAGGGTTCCTTGGCAGAGGATGTTTGTTTTAAATAACCCAGCCGGCGGCAGACCCGGTAGAGGGAAGCGGGATGCCTGGTGTAGCCCTTGGCGGTTAAAAGTTTTCCGTAAAGCTCACAGACGGAGATGTGAGGATTTCTGCGGAAGTAATTACGGATCCAATCCAGTTCCTCGCAGGTATGGGCATTGGGATGGCAGGAAAGGGGTCTGTGGGACTTATCCAGGAGAGACTCTTTCGTACCGTCATACCTCTTGTTCCAGCGAAGAAGAGAGGACTTGGAGATATGGTAGCGCCTACAGACAAAGGCGACGCCTACGCCGGAGCGGTAAAGTTTGACAGCATGGTATCTGGTGATAAATTCATGTGGCAAATATCGTTGTGAATGTGTTATAATATTCATGACGGTTGATGTTCCTTTTTGCGGAGTGTTTTTGTGGTGATTAACATTCTAAAGGACTCAACCGTCTTTGTAAAGCGGAAGGTGTCACATCAATTGTAACTCAACACGCATTTTCTCTGAAAAATGCATAATGTGATTGACAACGAAAAAATGTGGAAGGAACATAAATTCGGAGGATACGGAATGGAGATCAAACGCGGCGCGTTCTGAATCATTTGAAAAAATGGGGTTTACTTTTTGAAACGCTTATGTTATACTAGCAGAGCGTGAGCAAACCGACGCTCAGATCAGGGACAACTCCTACCCGGTCTTAGTGTCAGGTGTTAACAGGTATTTTTTTGAGATCAGAAAGGAGAAGAGAAATGATTTCAAAGGAAAAGAAAACAGCGATCATGAACGAGTATGCCAGGACCCCCGGAGACACCGGTTCACCTGAGGTACAGGTGGCAGTCCTTACCGCAAGGATTCAGGAGCTCACCGAGCATCTGAAAGAGAATCCGAAGGATCATCATTCCCGTCGCGGCATGCTCAAGATGGTAGGTCAGAGACGCGGCCTTCTTGAGTATCTGAAGAGGAAGGATCTGGAGAGATACCGTGCGCTGATCGAGAAGCTCGGATTAAGAAAATAATGTGCACTGGCGGGCGGAGAATGCGTGAAACCGGGTTCTCCGCTTGTGTTATGCTTTGTTAAACTCAGAACGGAAGAAGATCCCGAGACCGCTGAAAAGGGCGGGAAGTGGAAAGACCTCCTGCTTTTTTCAGTAGTTTCGGTATCCTCCGTTCTGATGAAAAATAAAATTTCCGGGGAGGAAAGTCCGGAAGAGAAGGAGGAATTATGTACAAGAGTTATGAGTTGGAAGTAGGCGGCCGTAAACTCGTGGTGGATGTGAACCGCGTGGGAAAGCAGGCCAACGGATGTGCTTTTATGCACTACGGCGATACCACCGTTCTGTCTACGGCGACGGCGTCCGAGAAACCCAGGGAGGGGATTGACTTTTTCCCTTTGAGCGTGGAGTTTGAGGAGAAAATGTACTCCGTGGGAAAGATCCCCGGAGGATTTAACAAGCGCGAGGGCAAGGCCAGCGAGAATGCCGTTCTTACCAGCCGTGTCATCGACAGGCCTATGCGCCCGCTGTTCCCGAAGGATTACAGAAATGACGTTACGCTGAACAATATGGTGATGAGCGTGGATCCGGAGTGCCGTCCGGAGATCGTTGCAATGCTGGGAGCTGCTATCGCCACCTGTATTTCGGACATCCCTTTTGACGGTCCCTGCGCTATGACCCAGATCGGCATGATCGACGGGGAGCTGATCGTCAATCCTTCCCAGAAGCAGTGGAAAGAGGGGGATCTGAATCTGACCGTGGCATCCACCCGCGAGAAGGTGATCATGATCGAGGCAGGAGCGAATGAGGTTCCCGAGGCGAAGATGATCGAGGCGATCTACAAGGCCCATGATGTGAACCAGACCATCATTCAGTTCATCGACAAGATCGTCGCGGAGTGCGGAAAGCCCAAGCATGAATATACCAGCTGTGCAGTTCCCGCCGAGATGTTTGAGGAGATGAAGAAGATCGTTCCCCCTGAGGAGATGGAGGTTGCCGTATTCACTGACGACAAGCAGACCCGTGAGAACAATATCCGTGAGATCACCGAAAAGCTGGAGGAGGCCTTCGCGGAGAAGGAGGAGTGGCTTGCCATCCTCGGCGAGGCGGTTTACCAGTATGAGAAGAAGACCGTGAGAAAGATGATCCTGAAGGATCACAAGCGTCCCGACGGGCGTCAGATCACGCAGATCCGTCCTCTGGCAGCAGAGGTGGATATCATCCCCAGAGTACACGGTTCCGCTATGTTTACCCGTGGACAGACTCAGATCTGCAATGTTTGTACCCTGGCTCCGCTCTCTGAGGCCCAGAAGATTGACGGCCTTGACGAGAACGAGGTTTCCAAGCGGTATATGCACCACTATAATTTCCCTTCCTATTCCGTAGGCGAGACGAAGCCTTCCCGCGGACCCGGAAGAAGAGAGATCGGACACGGCGCGCTGGCGGAAAGGGCTCTGCTTCCTGTGCTTCCCAGCGAGGAGGAGTTCCCCTACGCGATCCGCACGGTTTCCGAGACATTTGAGTCCAACGGTTCCACTTCCATGGCTTCGACCTGCGCGTCCTGCATGTCCCTGATGGCTGCGGGCGTACCGATCAAGAAGATGGTGGCGGGCATCTCCTGCGGTCTTGTTACGGGAGAGACGGATGACGATTTCGTGCTGCTCACCGATATCCAGGGCCTTGAGGACTTCTTTGGCGATATGGACTTTAAGGTGACCGGTACGACGGAGGGCATCACCGCGATCCAGATGGATATCAAGATCCATGGCCTGACAAGACCCATCGTGGAGGGCGCTATCGCGCGCTGCCGCGAGGCAAGGCTTTATATCATGGACAACTGCATGAAGCCCGCTATCGCCGCTCCCAGACCCGAGGTCGGCAAGTATGCGCCTAAGATCATCTGCATGCAGATCGATCCTGAGAAGATCGGCGACGTCGTTGGCCAGAGAGGAAAGACCATCAATGAGATCATTGCCCGTACCGGCGTGAAGATCGATATCACGGACGACGGCATGGTATCCATCTGCGGCACCGATAAGGAGATGATGAAGAAGGCTCAGGAGATGATCGAGATGATCGTCACCGACTTTGAGGAAGGCCAGATCTTTAAGGGCAAGGTTGTCAGCATCAAGGAGTTTGGCGCGTTCATCGAATTTGCGCCCGGCAAGGAGGGCATGGTTCATATCTCCAAGATCGCTAAGGAGAGGATCGATCGCGTGGAGGATGTCCTGACCCTGGGAGATGTGGTGACGGTTGTCTGCCTTGGAAAGGATAAGATGGGCCGGATCAGCTTCTCCATGAAGGATGTAGCTCAGGTATAAAAAAACTCCCGCGCCATTTGAAAAGCTTCGCTCGCACACTTCTGTGGCGTTTTGCGGCTGACAGAATGGGATCAAACAAAGAATACAGAGAATACAAAAACACAAAGTAAAAAAGCACACAAAGAACAGCCGGCTTCCCGGAAAGGGGAGGTCGGCTGTTTTGCTGCGGTTACGGTCAGTTTACCTCAATGGAAAAGGTAAATTCCGTCTGATAGGCAGCCCCGTCTTTTCCTGAAAAATCTGCCCGGATCGTATACACGGCGGAATCTGCATAAGGAGAAAAGTGCCATGTCCCGTCTTCTTCCTGCGGCGTTACTAAATAGCCGCTTTCCTGATCCTGGGGCTGAATCAAGACTTCTATTTCAGATCGGAGCGGCAGGGAGAAGGAGAGGAAAATCTCGCGGAGGCGGGGATCGCTTCCATAGCCGATGCCGGAGCCCTCTCCCTTTTGAAGTTCCCAGTCCCTGAGAATCTGTTCCTTGCCGTCGGAGACGCGGGCCAGCCGGGTGACGGTGGGCGTTAAAGAGTATTCCGATCTTTTGTCCTCAGCCAGCAGTTTGATCTCCGCGGCGGGGATCTCCGGGATCAGGGCGTTAAGAGTCTCCCAGTCGGTGGGTTCCGGCAGGTAGTAGATTTCTTTCCCGTCCATGCTGCTGATCTCCAGATAGGAGTCATAGAGCCGGACAAACTGCAGACCGTTTGGGCTGGTGTACTGAAATTCGATAAATTTTTCTTCGTCGTTTGAGAAAGAGGCGTAGGCGATATCCTGCAGTTCCAGGTCCGAGAGATAGGAGTTCAGCGCCGCGGCGTCTATAAAATCCCGCTTCGGGTAGTATTTTCCGCCCTCCACACGGATGCTGTCCAGGGAAAAAAGGCCGGGGTCTGTTTCCGGGAAGATGACCTCGCTTCCCCTGTGCTCCCCGAAAGCGAGTCCCACATATCCGCAGCTCATAAAGAGGATGAAAAAGATAAGGGCGGCAGTAAAGATGCCGCTGCGCTTTTTCCCTGCCCGGGTGATCTCCCTTAAGCGATAGCGCATGGTGGAAGCCGCGGAGGACAGGCAGGTCGTGAAGCCCCGGTCGTCCCCGGCCGCCTTTAAGATCAGTTCCGCATACCGCTGCCGGTCACCCGTGCCCTGCAGGACGGTTTCGTCACAGCTAAGCTCCAGATCCTCCGAACACTTTTTTCTTGCAATCCAGAGAAAGGGATTGAACCAGCAGACGGCGGTGCTGAACAAAAGGAAGAACTTCGCCCAGGCGTCCTCCCGGCCGATATGGATCAGCTCATGGCGGAAGATCAGCGCATATTCTTCCGGGGAATAGGATTTCTCCGGGAGAACGATCCGCGTGCTGGATCGGAAGAGACCAATGGAGAGGGGAGCCGGAACCTGGGAAGAGCGGACAAGCTTCAATTTGCGCTTTTGGAAGTTGGCATCCCGGGTTTCTCTGTCCAGGATCTCCAGTACCGCCGGATCGGTCACCGCCTGGGAGTCTTTCAGGATCCTTCTGCGAAAGAGAAGGTGGGAGAGCAGGGCATGGAGAAAGACGGCCGCAAAACCGACAATCCACAGGGCGGACAGGACCCATATCAGGTTTCCTGGCACGGAGATCACCCAGGCCGGTTTCTGGACCCTGACAAAGGAGAACTGGATATACAGGAGATTGGGAAGGGTCCAGAGAAGGGCGCATACCCTGGCGCTGATCGTTCGGCGCAGGAGGGGCACGAAGGGCAGCAGGAGCATGTAGTAAAGCGAAATGTGCAGAAAGATCACGAAGATCAAGGAGAATATCCTGGGCAAGGCGTAACGCGGCCCAAATTGAAAAGAGGCAAGCAAAAGGAGCGTGGCGAAGATGCAGGGCAGCATCACAGCGGAGACATAGGGGAGGTATCGCTGTCGGCTGCTTTCCGGCAGATGGGGATCGCTCTCGCTTTCCTGATTCCAGTAAATGACTGCCATCAGGGTAAGGCCGATCACGAAAGCGTAAATAAACTTGATCATCAAATCAATGCTCATAAGTTTCCTTTCTCCAGGAGGTCCCGCAGTTCGTCGATCTCTTCCCGCGTAAGCCCGCTGTCGCAAAGCGCCGTTGCAAAGGCAGAAAGGCTCCCGCCGCATAGTTTATCCAGAAAGCGCCTGCTCTGTTCCGCCAGGTACCGGTCTTTTTTTACCAGGGGAATATACTGCGACCGTCGGCCTGTTTTTTCGATCCTGAGGAATCCCTTTTCGGACAGCCGGGTCAGCAGGGTGAGGAGCGTGGTGGGTGCCATGGGATGGGACTCCTGCAGGATCGTTTCGATGTCCGTCCGGGAGACCGGCGGCGTACATTCCCAGACGGCCTGCATGACTTCCAGCTCTGCGTCCGGCAGTTTACGGATGGATGGTTTCATATTTTTCTCCTTTTGTTCTACAAGTGTAGTAGTCCTATACTTATTCTACATTTGTAGAGAGATGATGTCAAGGGGGAGTTTACAAACTTTTCAGTTTTGAAAAAAGCATTTTAGACTGTTAAATGGCACCTGCGGTTGTGGGACCTCACCTTGGATTGTTAAACGATGCCTTGAGCTGCTGAAGAATCTCTCAGGCTGAATTTTGAACGGAGGTTAAGAAAGGTACAGACTTTACCCGGCTCCGGACTGCAGGAATTTCAGACGAAGGGAGTAAAAAAACCGGTGACAGGGGAGAAGATTTCCGATGTCATCGGCTGAAAAATTTCTTTGAAAAGCTAGAATTGTATTTGGGTTTTTAGCACTGTTTCCGGGCCTGGATCCTCTTTTCCAGTTCCGGGTTGTCTTCCCAGAGCACAGTGGCGCGGGGCTGCCTGGTCTCCTCGTCTTCAAAGAGATGGATCCTGACCCGGGTGTATTTTGCCGCGTAGGTGCTCTTTAAGGGGTTGTGCTCCAGGTCGATCTCGATGGTACTTTCGCCCCGGGCGTAGGCTTTTTTAAAATAACTCCTGCTCAGCCTTTCCACATCTCCGTCGTCCTCAAAAACAGGGTAGCAGAGCGCTTTCCACACGTCTATGTAATCGTCGAAATCCAGGGGTGTCTTCAGGCCCAGAACCCGCAGGGGGCTGAGAACGTTTTTTTCCAGATTTTCTTCCAGAATCAGGCCGCTGTCAAGATCGAAAGAATAGCTGTAATAACATTTTGACATTGCAATACCCCCTTCCGCAAGGATGCTTTTTTTTCAGTATAACATATTTTTCAATATTTGCCACCCCAAAAAAGGAAAAAAGATCGACAAGAAAAAGATGGACATTCCTTCCGAAAAACAGGAATTGACAAACCGAAAATGGAGAAGTAAAATATACCTACCGGGGGTATTTTGCGCAGCGCGTGATCCGCGGCGGAAGATCGAAAGATAGAGATTTCTATCAGGGAAAGCTGGAGAGCGGGAAGTCAGATAGAAAACGAAAGATATGGATTCGGACGGGAAAAGCCGCAAGGTATGGAGCTGTCCGAAAAAAGGCGAGGGAGGAATGGAGGAGAACGTCATGGGAAACAATTTAGAACAGGAAAAAAACATCTGCTGCCAGTGCAGCGGAAAGCAGAAGGCGCGGGATGAAAAGGAAAAGAGGGATCTGATCAATCGGCTGAGAAGGATCGAGGGGCAGGTCCGCGGCATAGAAAACATGGTGGAGAAGAATGTTTACTGCACGGATATCCTGGTCCAGGTTTCCGCAGTGACTTCCGCGCTGAACAGTTTCAACAAGGTGCTTCTGGCAAACCATGTGCGTACCTGTGTGGCGGAGAATATCCGGGACGGAAATGATGAGGTTGTCGAGGAGCTGGTGACCGTGCTCCAGAAGATGATGAAGTGACAGCATGGGACGAGAGGGGATTAAAGCAGAGGGGCTGGGACAGAAAGAACGAAAAGCGTAGAGCTGAAACAAAAGGGCAAACCCTGAAACAGCGTGGTGGGAGGCTGCAAAGAAGAAATGGAAAGGCTGAAGCAAAAGAGCAGGCTCTGAGGCAGCAGTGAAGAAAGCCGTAAAGAGGAAAATGGAAAGGACTGAAACAAAACAGTCAGGATCGAATGCGACAGGCAGCAGTTCGACGGAGGGAAAGCGAGGTCAGGAAAATGGTACAGTATCTTGTGACGGGAATGAGCTGCGCCGCGTGCAGCGCCAGGGTGGAAAAGGCGGTGTCGGCGGTGGAGGGCGTGACGGCGTGTTCCGTCAATCTTTTGACGAATTCCATGGGCGTGGAGGGAACCGCGTCGCCCCAGGCGGTCATTGCCGCCGTGACCCAGGCGGGGTACGGGGCGAGACTGAAGAACGGCGAGGGAAAGCGGGGGAATGTTGAGGACCCGGAAGAAGGTTTGAAGGACACGGAGACCCCGAAGATGAAGCGGCGGCTGATCGCGTCCCTGGTCCTGCTTGTCCCGCTGATGTATTTTTCCATGGGCCATATGATGTGGGGGTGGCCGGCACCGGCCTTCCTTGCGGAAAACCATTTGGCCATGGGACTTTTGCAGCTGCTCCTTACGGGGCTGATCATGGTGATCAACCAGAAATTTTTCATCAGCGGTTTCCGGGGGCTTGTGCACCGGGCACCGAACATGGACACCCTTGTGGCCATGGGGTCGGGTGCGGCGTTCCTGTACAGCGTTTACGCGCTCTTTGCCATGAGCGGTGCGGTGACGAGGGGGGACCATGAGGCGGCCATGGGGTATATGCATGAGTTTTACTTTGAGTCCGCCGCCATGATCCTGACGCTGATCACGGTGGGGAAAATGCTGGAGGCGAGGTCCAAGGGCAGGACGACGGACGCGCTGAAGAGCCTCATGCGTCTTGCGCCGAAGACCGCCCTTCTCTGGCAGGACGGGCAGGAGACGGAAGTGCCGGTAGAGCGGATCCAGATCGGGGACCGTTTCGCGGTGCGGCCCGGGGACAGTATCCCGGTGGACGGGATCATCCTGGAAGGGGTCAGCGCGGTGAACGAGTCGGCGCTGACGGGAGAGAGTATTCCCGTGGACAAACAGGCGGGGGATACCGTGTCCGCAGCCACGATCAATCAGTCCGGCTATCTCGTCTGTGAGGCCAGGCGCGTGGGGGAGGATACGACGCTCTCCCGGATCATTCAGATGGTCAGCGACGTGGCGGCGGCAAAGGCTCCCATCGCCAAGGTGGCGGACAGGGTTTCCGGCGTTTTCGTGCCGGCGGTCATCGCGGTGGCGGTCGTTGCGTTCCTGGTATGGATGGCGGTGGGGCAAACCTTTGGATTCGCCCTGGCAAGGGCCATCTCCGTGCTGGTGATCAGCTGTCCCTGCGCCCTGGGTCTGGCAACTCCTGTGGCGATCATGGTGGGCAACGGCATGGGCGCAAAAAACGGCATCTTGTTTAAGACCGCCGTCTCTCTGGAGGAGACGGGAAAGGTTTCCGTGGCGGCGCTGGACAAGACGGGAAGCATTACGAAAGGGGAGCCCAAGGTGACCGATCTGTGCCCGGCGGAGGGCGTGTCGGAAGAGGCGCTGGTTGCAGCGGCGCTCTCCTTGGAGCAGAAGAGCGAGCATCCCCTTGCGAAGGCCATCGTAGAGTACGGCCGGGAGATCGGAAGGCAGGGGGAGCCGGTGCAGGAATTTCAGGTGCTGGCCGGAAACGGCCTGACAGGACGGATCGGGGAAAAGCGTCTTTTGGGCGGAAGCCTGAAATGGATCCGGGAAAAGCTTTCTCTGCCCGAGGGGATGGAGAAAAAGGCACGGGAGCTTTCGGACCAGGGAAAGACGCCCATGTTTTTTGCGGAGAATGATAGGCTCCTGGGGATGATCGCGGTGGCGGACGTCATCAAGGAGGACAGCGTCCAGGCGGTCCGGGAACTGAAAAATATGGGGATCCGCGTCGTGATGCTGACGGGGGACAATCAGCGGACGGCGGAGGCCATCGGAAGACAGGTTGGCGTGGACGAGGTGATTGCGGGCGTTCTGCCGGACGGAAAGGCCGCGCAGATCGGAGAGCTTCAGAGAGGCGGCCGGAAGGTGGTCATGGTGGGGGACGGCATAAATGATGCACCTGCGCTGACGAAAGCGGATATCGGCATGGCTATCGGCGCGGGGGCGGACGTCGCCATCGACGCGGCGGACGTGGTGCTGATGAA
>CANQEV010000058.1 GCA_947595925.1 uncultured Acetatifactor sp.
AAAGCAGAAACAGCCATAAAGCCCATAAACACAGGCTTTATGGCTAATATACTGCTTATCAAGTGTCAAAGATGGGAGTATAACATAAAAAATGCAACTCGCAAAGAGCGAATTGCAATTTTTTTTATATTTTTCCCAATTCCCGGGTCAGCTTGCAGATCTCGTCGATCATGTCCCCTATAGTGGAGATCGTATTCAAAAGCGGTTCCTCCGTGGTGATGTCCACTTTCGCCAGGGCGGCCAGCTCCGCCGGCGGCAGGGTTCCCCCGGCCCGCAGCGCCTTCATCCAGTCCTCCACCGCGGATTTTCCCTTCTCTTCGATCCTCTTTGCCGCCTGGGTGGCGATGGTCAGCCCTGCGCTGTAAGTGTAGGAATACAGGCCGCTGTAGTAGTGGGGCTGGCGCATCCAGGTCAGCTCCGCCCCGAGGGTGAGCTCCACGTCGTCCCCCCAGAACCGGCTCAACGTCTCTTTCATGATCGCGTCCAGCGTCTGGGCCTGCAGGATCTCGCCCTGGTCCACCTTTTTATAGACTTCCCTCTGATAGGCGGCCTCCAATAGATGGGTGACAAAGTTGTGATAGTAAGTGTTCCCGATCATGTTCGCGAAAACCCAGCGGCGGAAACGCCTGTCCTTCCGGGTCTTTAAGAGATGGTGTCCCAGAAGGATCTCGTTCATGGTGGAGGGAGCCTCCACAAAATACAGGGACACCTCCGTGTCAAATATGGTCTGGGCCTCGTTGCAGGCCTTGAAATGGCCCGCGTGTCCCAGCTCATGGGCCAGCGTAAAAACGTCGGACATCTTCTCGTTCCAGTTTAAGAGGATATAGGAATGGGAACCGTAGGGGCTGGCGCAGAAGCCGCCCGTGGACTTTCCGTCGTTCTGGGCGAAATCCACCCACCGGTCCTCAAAGGCCTCCCCGATCATCTTCCCATAGTCCTTTCCCATGACGGAAAGTCCCTTCTCGATATATTCCCGGGCTTCCCTTATGGAGACCTGGGGCGCGTAGCCCGGATCCACGGGGAGCTTTAAGTCCGCGTACGTCATCCTGTCCAGGCCGTGGATCTTCTGCAGAAGCCTTGCGTACCTGCGCATATGGGGCGCCAGTTTTTCCATGATCAGGTCGATCTGCCGGTCGTAGAGCTCCCGGGATACGCGCTGGCTCTGCAGCAGGCTGTCGAAAACGTTTTTATAGCCGCGCATCTCCGCCAGGGTCTTTTCTTTCTGAAGCTGGGCATTGTACGCCGCTGCCGTGACGTTCCGGTAATCCTTCAGCTTGTCCGAAAATGCCTTGAACGCGGCCCTCCTGACCTCCGTGTCCGGCTCGTACTCGTAATCGTCCTCAAAGAGGGAATACCCCAGCGGGTACTTCTTCCCCCCTGCCTTGAAGTCCCGGAATCTCATGTCCCCAAATTTTGTGATATTGTAGATCTCGTAGGGAACCTCCAGGGTCCGGCTCAGCGCCGCCAGCGTCTTCTCCGCCTCCGGGGAGAGCTGGTGGGGCTTGAAGCTCAAAATGTTCCGGATATATCCTGCGTTCCCCCGGTCCAGCTCCGCCGCCTTCCGCAGGATCTCCTCCGACTGCTGCCCCAGCTCGCTGTCGATAAAGGAGAGCTTCGCGGACACGTTCGCGATCTCCCGGTTCACCCGGCCGGAGAGCTCCTGATTGTGGCCGTCCCGGAAATCCACGGAAACGGACAGCTCGCAGTAATTTTCCAGCAGGGTCTCCGTCTTCTTTACCTCCTGATATTTCTTCAGGCACGCGGCGATCCTCTCCGAAGAGTCCAGCCGCCCTTTATATTCCTCCTCCAGCTCCTTCGCCAGATCCTTCATCTTTTCAAGGTCGGAAAACAGATCCTCCTCGGAGGCATAGAGATCTTTTAAATTCCATGTCTGCTCCTGCGGCACGTTTTTCCGCTCCACTAATTTTCTTGCCATTCCTTTCTTCCTCCTGCTCTCACGTCGCTGCAGGTAAAATAGATCACCTGGTGTTTGGAAGAGATCTTTTCCAGATATTTCAGCGCTTTCCGCACTTTCTCATCATCCATATTGACAAAGGGATCGTCCATGACCAGCATGGGCTGCTCCTGCTCATACATGGCCTCGATCAGGGCGATCCGCAGGCAGAGGCCTGTCAGATCCCGATATCCGGCGCTCAGGGTCTCCACGTCCCTCTGCATGCCGCCGCCGTCCACAGTCACCTTTGTGTCGGCGTCCATGTGAAAGGCGTCCGCGGATCTCCCCGCGATATCCTGATAAGCGCCCCGAAAAACTTTCATCAGGACGGACGTGTACCGGTTGGTGATGGCGTCCCTGGCCTTTTCCAGATATTCCCTGGCCTTCTGCACGTCCAAAAACATCTGTGTCTCCCGCTTTAGCCCTTCCTCCGTCTCCTCCAGCCTGGCCTTGTCTTCCTCCAGGCGTTCCAGCTCTTCCTGCATTTCTTCCAATATGCTTAAATAGTTTCGGATAGTTTCCTGAATTTTATCCATCCTTTCCGTATTTTCAAAATTTTTTTGATTCCACTCTTCCAGGGAAGGCAAATCCTCCGAAACCTCTTTCTGAAGCACGGACATATCCGTCTCCGCCTCGAATTTTTCCAGTTCCAGCCGGGCTTTTTCCAACGCTTCCTCCGCGGCCCGCAGCCCGTTCACGGCGTCCCGGATCTCCGTCAGGCGTCTGCGCATACCGCCCTCTTCCGCGCGATACCGCAGACCATATTTTTGAAAAAACTCCTCCAGGCGCTCTTGCAGCGCCTTTGCAGCGCGCTGTCCCTGGACTGCCATCTCCCTCTTTTTTTTCAGCGCTTCAAATGTTTCTGCCTGATTTTTCAACTGAAACAACTCCTGCGAAAAACCGCTCTCCTCCGGGCTGCTCCCAAAGGAATTCAAAAACAGGCTGATCCGTTCCCTTATCTTCCCGATTTCCTCCTCCAGGCCGCTTTCCCGGGCCCTTTGATCCCGCTTCTGCAGTCCCAGGTATTCCACATACTCCCCGGACAGTTCCTGCAGCGCGTCAGCCGCCGTCCCCTCCGCGTATTCCCATCCGTGGGCCGCAAGGTACGCAGCGGTCTTTTCCTCCGCGCTTTGAATATATTCCTCGTCCTCCCGGATCTGTCTCTCCAGGTCCTCGTATTCCCCGGAGGGTTTTCCGGTGGAACGACTGTTTTTCCGGTATGTCAAAAATCCCGCTGCAAGGCACAGCGCTCCTGCAACTGCAGAAACCGCCGAAAAGAGAATCCCTGAGCTGCCGGCCACAAAAAACAGGACGACGGCGACGGCAAGCAGCGCTCCCCCCAGGATCCACAGCGGGATCTCCATTCTTCCCTTTTTCCGCTCCTGTTCCAGGGACCTTCCCAGCATGGATAGGGACGCCCTGATGGAAGGCAGAGCGGCCTTTCGGGAACAGCGGTTGTTCCACAGGGCAAGAATGGAGCTCACCGTCTCCTGGTCTCCCCCAAAGAGCGCTTCCAAATCCTGAAGCCTGCCCCTTTCCGAGAGCGAAAGCTGTTCCCCCGCAAACTGCTGCTTCAACTGTTCCAGGCGCCGGGCGTCTCCGATCCGCTGGTCCAGCGTTTCCGGGTCCGGAATCCGGTCCCCAAACCGCCTCTCGCATTCCGCGTGCTGAAGGGTCTCCGAGGGGCTCAGCTCGGAAAGCTTTTCCCTCTCCTTCGCCTTCTCCAGTTCCCCGCACTTCGCCAGACATTCGTCCACTTCCTGCAGGTTCGGCGTCTCCTTTGGAAATTCCGCCCGGGACGCCCTGCGCTTTTCCTCCCAGATCCCGGCGTCCGACTTCAGCCGCTTCCACTCGTCCTTTTTTGCCAGGGCATTCTGGAGCTGAACGGCCTCCTCCTGCCCTTTCTGGATCTCTTCGCGCCGGAGCACGCATTGCGCGTATTCTTTTCTCTGGTCCTCCAACATCCTGCGGTACTCCTGGACGGCACTCTCCGTGCCGGCGCCGTCTGCAACGCTCCTTTTTAAAGATGCGGCAAGCTCTTTTTTCTTATAGATGGATCCTGTGCTGCGCCTGGGAGTCAGGCGGTTTGCTGCCGCCGCCAGCCTGTCCTGGGCCTTCTGGTAATTGTTCATGTCAAAGGCTTCGTCCGTGATCCCGCTGACTTTGGCGTGAATATCGTCCGTGGCGGAGGTCTCCGCCTGGTTCTGTCCGATAAAGACCGTGCGCAGAAAGGACTCCCTGTCGATGCCGAACAGCTCGTTCCCCAGGTTTGCGGAATAGTCTTTGGAGATCCGGTTGGTCTCCGCATCCCGCAGTTCAAAGGTATCCTGGGCCTCCTTTGCGCCGAAAATACGGGACGCCGTATAGCGTTTTCCGCCGGTCTCAAAGGTCAGCGTCCCCCCGTAGGCGCCCCCCTGCCAGGGCAGGTAATACTTCCGCTCGTTTTCCGTGAGCTCCCGCTTCCGCTCGCCCCCAAACCCGTAGAACATCACCCGGATAAAGGCCGCGAGGGCGCTCTTTCCCCAGCCGTTTTCCTCGCAGATCACATGCAATCCGGGCTGGAAAACGATGGTCCGGTCATGCAGTCCCCCGAAATTTTCAATATGACATTCAATCAGTCTCATCCCATTGCACCTCTTCCCCGGCGATCGCCCGCAGCCCGCAGCGGACGATCCGGGCTTTTTCCTCCGGCTCCAGCTCCGCAGCCCCCATCACCAGACGGACAAACTCTCCCTTTAAGGACTGGTCCCGCTGAAAATCCTCCAGATTGACCCTCACGCCGGTCTCGTCGCTGACCTTCACAAAAAAGAAATCCCCCTCCAGGCTTGTCCGAAAATAGGCGAGATCTTTTTCGCAGGACACGTCCGGGCTCCCCTTCAGGATGATCTTTAACAGACTGTCCCGCCCGCAGCCCGTCTCCCGGATCTTCCCGCGGGCCAGGGACAGCATTTCCTCCGTGGTGCCGCAGTCCGACACGTCGGCCTCCACGCAGTAGAGCTTCCTGCCGGCGAAGGGAATAAAAGTATGCCGGTATTTTCCGGTGTTTTCGTCTATCTCTAAAAGGACGAAGCCGTGTTCCCCGCACTCGTCAAACCCTCTCCCCTCCAGACAGCCCGGGTAGCAGTAATTTCCCCTGGCGTCCAGCTTTTCAAATTTATAGGAGTGGATATGTCCCAGGGCGAGATAGTCGATTCCTCTCTGTCTCAGGGCGCTGAGGTTCACCACCACCGTCCGGTCCCCGGCGGAGGCGGCGGATTCCTGGCCGTGGAGCATCACGATCTGGAAGCGGTCCGCGTCCAGCGCCAGGGAGCGGAAAGCATACCCCGCGTTCTCATTTGAGAGCTCGATCCCCGTTATCGAGACCGAACCTGTCTCATAGGTTTTCCAGGTATCCCCGAAAGTATATAGGTTTGCGGGGACCTCTTCTCCCTGGGGCAGGAAATTGTCGCAGTCGTGATTGCCCCGGAGATAGTAGAAGGAAATTCCCGGATGTTCCCGGATCTGTCCAAGGACCGTGTTTCTCGCAGTGGCGGAGATGGTGCTCCTGTCAAAGAGGTCTCCCGCGATGAGAACCGCGTCCACCCCCTGATCTGCCGCGTACTCCACCATGCGGGTAAAGGTTTTCAGTATCTCGGCTTTCCGGATCTTTGCCTTCTCGGGATCCAGATTGGCATTCATTCTGGAATCCAGATGCAGATCCGCGCAGTGAATGATCTTCATAAAGCTTCTTCCTCCGACGACGCCTGGATTTCGCGCCGTTCTTTCGCGTTGTTCACTTCTCCGACAGCACGGCTGAACTTCTACGCATTCTCACCGCCCGGAAGGATACCGCTCTCCCGGAGAATGTTTTCCCCGTCAAAAAAGAAATCGAACACCTTCTCCGCGCACCACCGGAAATCGATCTTCTCCACGGAGCCCGCCGTGACAATGTCCTCCCTGCGGTACACTTCCTCTCCCACCACATAGCGGATCTCTCCGACCTTCGTGCCCTCCGCCACCGGAGCTGCCAGCTCTTTTTTCAAGGAGACCCTCACCTGGATCTTCTCCTGATTGCCCAGAAGGATCCCCATGTCTTCCGCCAGGTTTTCTCTTCCCGTGATGCAGAGGGACACGCTGCAGGGACTGCCGATGGCATCCCCCTGGCCCCCCGAAACGGGAAGAACGGGAAGCTCCTTCTCCTGGTAGAGGACGCTTTCCCCGAGGAGATTTACCCTGTGAAAGTTCTCCAGCCCGTATTCCATCAGCTTCCGGGTGTCCGTCCACTTGTAGGATTTATTGTTGGGCCAGCCGCAGGCGAGAAGCGCCACCACGAAATACCGACCGTCCCGCTCCAGGGCCCCCACATAGCAGTATCCCGCCTTCCCGGTAAATCCGGTCTTTCCGCTGACGGCTCCCTCCATCATGCTGAGAAAGCTGTTGTGGTTATTGCAGGAAAAGCTCCTGCCGTTCGCCGTAAAGCCATAGCTCGGTTCCCTGGTGATCTTCAGAAAATCCTCTCTTTTCGGGGATCTTAGAATACAATAGGAAAGGATCAGGGCCAGATCCCTGGCGGTGGTGTGATGCTCCAGGGACTTCTCCGTGCCGTCCTGCAGGGTGACGGTCTCCACTGCGTCCAGTCCGTTGGGGGTGATAAAATAGGTGTCGGCGCAGCCAAGCTCCAGGGCCTTCTGGTTCATGAGGTTTGAAAAGGCCTTGACCGCCGCCCGGCTCTCCTGGTCGCTGAATTCGCCGGCCGGTTTCTCCGCGAGCTCCTTCACCTGTTTTTTCCCGACGTGCTCCGCCAGCGCCACCGCGGAATCGTTGTGGGACTCCAGCATCAGCGAATAGAGGAGCTGCCTGACCGTGTAAGTCTCCCCCTGCTGCAGATAAAGCTTTACCTTCGGCATGGACGCCGCATAGGCGGATACCGTCAGTTCCTCGTCCAGCCCGCAGTTTTCCAGGACGACGATACAGGTCATGATCTTTGTCGTGCTGGCGTTCGCCATGGGCGTCTCCTCGCTCTTTCCGTAGAGGACTTTCCCGGATTCCCCGTCCAGCAGAACCGCCGAGGAAGCGTAAAGCTCCGGCACATCCCCCTCCGCCAGACTGGAAAAGCCGGAAAGCAAGACTCCCAGGATAAGCGCCGCCACCATACACAAAAGACGCCCTGACGCCTTCCTTCGCGGAAGCCACGCAGACGTCTGTCCTGCCTTCTTTCTTGATTGCAATGTCCAAATGATCCGATCCATTTCTTTTTCCCCATCCATAGTTCCTTACATTCTATGAACCGGGCGTACAAAACTGAACCGGATTTCGCCGCAAAGATCAGATATCAAGTTTTAACTGGATCTCCGCCTCGGCCTGGGCCTTGAATTCCTCCAGCTGCACCGTGCTCAGCTCCGGCAGCTCCTCCAGGCTTCTCACTCCGAAGCACCGCAGAAACTGTTCCGTAGTGCCAAATAAAATGGGCCTTCCCGGGGCGTCCAGCCTCCCCAGCTCCGTGATCAGGTCGTATTCCAGCAGTTTGTTGATAGCGTGGTCGCAGTTCACGCCCCGGATCGTCTCCACGTCCAGCCTGGTCACAGGCTGCTTGTAGGCGATGATGGACAGCGTCTCGATCACCGTGTCCGTGAGCACGATCTTCCGGGGATTCTTTGCGATCCTGATCAGATAATCGTACATCTCCGGCTTCGTACAAAGCTGCACCGCGTCCTCAAACCGGGTCAGCATGATCCCCCGGTCCTCCGCGGCATAACGCTCCTCCATCTTCCCCAGGATCTTTTTCACCGTCCGGACATCGCATCCCACCGTCTCCGCCAGCTTGCTGATCTCCACCGTATCCCCCATGGTAAAAAGGATCGCCTCTATGACCGCCTCCGCTTTGCTCTCGTCAGGCGCGGAAGCTGTTTTTCCGACGTCTTTTCCCGCGGGAGCTTCCTGCGTCACATCCTCCCGCGTCTCAATTTCTTCCCTGTTCTGTTCTTCCATCTCAAATTTTCCTATTTTTCTCTTTATTCTGTTCCGGCGGCGTCTCACCGCACTTTCCATACTGGCGGCCTGCAAACCGCATTTATGACCGCGCGGCCTTTCCCTGCCGCAATTTCCCATACGCTGACGCCCTGCCGGCCGCCTTATGTCCGCGCGGCCTTCCCCTGCCGCAATTTCCTGTCGGCGTCCTTTTCATCATCCCGATTTGATAAAGCCATGCGCCCTCCCGGGAGCTTGTCTACGCCACGCAGGAGGTGATGAAAATATCGTCGAAAAGGTCTTCCTGGCTGATGCAGATCTTTCCCACCTTCATCAGTTCCAGGATGATCAGAAAGGTGACGATGATCTCCGCCTTGCTGCCCTGTTTTTCCAGAAGCTTTCTGAAGCTGAAAGTCTTGTGCTCCCGGGCGTAGGCCTCCACGTAAAGGGTCTTCAGATCCATGTCGATCTCTTCTTTTTCGATCCTTCCGTACTGGCTGCGGATGGGATCCACCTTGTCCTCCTGCCGGCGGATCACGGAGCGGAAAACCTCGTGGAGCTTTCCGAGGTTCAGGTCCCCAATGAGCTGTTCGTAATCCAGGGGCGGACGGTACTGCTCCACTTCCTCGGGCAGATGCTGGTCCCGGTACAGGTTCCTCGCGGCATCCACCTGGCGGTCCCTGAGTTCCAGGGACATCTGCTTGTACATCTTGTACTCCAGGAGCTTTTGCACCAGCTCCGCCCTGGGATCTTCCTCCTCGCCCTCCTCGTTGACCTCCGCCGGCAGAAGAAGCCTGCATTTGATATCGATCAGGGTCGCCGCCATGACGAGGAACTCGCTCATGACGTTCATGTCCTCTTCCTGCATCTGCCGGACGTAATCCAGATACTGGGCGGTAATTTCAATGATGGGTATGTCGTAGATATCAATCTTGTTTTTTTCAATCAAATGGAGCAGAAGGTCCAGAGGCCCTTCAAATTTCTCCAGCTTAACGGAAATCGCCATTTTCCCATTGCCTTTCCTATCTCGTACGATTTTATCACAAAACGGTGATTTTTCAAAGCGCTTTTTGACCGCCGCTCTCCCTCTGATCACCGCTCCTGTTTGTCAAGCCCCTCTGTTTTCAACGCGCCGCCCTGATTTCTCTGAAGGAGCTGCGGCAGGCGTTTCTCTTCTCCCCGGGAGAACTCCAGAAAGATCAGGTCCCCGGGATTGAACAGGCGAAACGGGATCGTGTGGCTCCCCAGGCCCCGGCTCAGGATCATGGCCCGTTCCCCCTCCGTGTAAAGTCCCCCGTCATATTTGGGAAACAATCGGATCGCCGGAGAGACAAGCCCCCGGTTCCAAAACGGGATCCGCGCCACGCCGCCGTGGATATGCCCTGACAAGGTGAGATCCGCGCCCCATCCGGCATATTCTGGAAAATAATCCGGATTATGGGCAAGAAGCACGGTGTATCGCTCCCTGTCCGGCTCCCCAAGGAGCTCTCCCAGATCATCTTCCCCCATGGGACTGATCCGAAAACGCCGATAGTATTCCTTTGGGATTTCCACGCCAACCACGCAGACGCCAAATTCCTCCAGCGTCCTTCTCTCATTGACCAGGGGCTCAACGCCGCACTCTCTCAGGTCCTCTTCAAATTTCTCCGCCAGTTTTCCGTATTCCCCTGGATACAGCTTGATCCTGTGTTCATGGTTTCCGTTGCCATAGTATACCGGGAAATCCTTCGCCAGCTCCCGGATCAGGGAAAGGGCCGGCCCGGGGTCCGCCCCGGGCTTCGCCGTGAGCAGATCCCCCGCCACAAACACCACGTCCGGCGCGCCCTCCCGGATCTTTTCCAAAAGGAGCTCGTTCCCCCGCCCATACTGCTTGTTGTGCAGATCCGCAAGCACCACCGCACGGAAACCTTTGCGTATCCTGGGATCCGCTATCCGATATTCCGTTATCTCAAAGTGGGTGCTGTCGTACAGCATCTTCCAGAGCAGCGCAAGCACCGCAACACCCGCTATCGCATAGATCACACTCAGCATCGCTTTCCTCCGTGGTCTATCTTAACACGTTTTTCCTCTCAGGAAAAGAGCCAGCTTTGGAAGGCGAACCGGAGATAATCCCCAAAATCCGCTTTTTCCACACTGTCTTCGTAGAGGATCCCGTTTTTCCCCAGCTCGACGCCCCTGTAAGAATAGACGAGATACCCGGCGGTATCCCCCTGGATCACGGGGGCCTGCACCGTCTCCGGGAGCTGAATCTCCTTCTGGATCTCCTCAAAATTCAGCCCTTCCAGATCCAGATAGGTGAAATCCCTCTCATAGGCAAGGTTCACGCTGTCCTCCAGCCCGCCCTTTACCTCCAGGACCGGCAGCGCCGGGGGCGCGTCGTCCCGGTAGAGCCTGCAGCTTGCATACCCGTAGGTCAGAAGGGTCTGGGCCTCCCCAAACCTGGCCTTGGGATCCTGAGCGCCCATGACCACAGCGATGAGATCGATCCCATCCTTGGAAGCCGTGGCGGAGATACAGTACTTCGCCTTCTCCGTGGAACCTGTCTTCAGGCCAGTGGTGTAGGGATACCGCTTTAATAATTTGTTGGTGCTGCTCAGGGTAAAGACGCTGCTTCCCTGCCTTGTCACATGGGTGATGTCCTCCATCCAGATCTGCGTGTAGCGGAAGACCTCCGGATACTCCGTGATCAGCGCCCTGGACATGACCGCCACATCCCTTGCCGTAGTATAGTGATCGTCCGAAGTCGTCAGCCCGCAGCAGTCCACAAAGTGAGTCCCGGTCATCCCAAGGGACGCCGCCTTATCGTTCATCATCTTAACGAAGGCTTCCTCGCTTCCCGCTATGTACTCCGCCACCGCCACGCTGGCGTCGTTCCCCGAAGCCACCGCGATGCACTTCAGCATGGTGTCCAGGGTCTGCACCTCCCCCTGGGCGAGGTACACCTGGGAACCGCCCATGGAGGACGCGTACTCGCTGACCAGGATCTCGTCCTCCAGATTCGCCTTTCCCGCCTGGATCTGCTCAAAAGTGACCAGAAGGGTCATGATCTTCGTGATGCTGGCGGGGCTCCTCTGCTCATCCGCGTTCTTTTCATAGATCACCTGTCCGGTGGACGCCTCGATCAGGATCGCCGAGGGCGCCGTGATCTCCACCTGCGCCCTGGCGGTAACCGGCGTCTGCGCCGCCACTCCCAGGACACATACCAGGGCCAGACAGAAAGCCGCCAGTCTTCTGCGCGCCCCGCCGTTTCCAATTCTGCCAAACAACAAAACAGCCACACTCCATTTTCCGACTTAATTCAGAATATGGCAGTGCGGTTGATTTTATACCACCCCAGTTCAGCCAGCCGCCGCAGTTCTGGCAAAAATCGTGCTTGCACGAATTTTTGCAGAACGCGAGCGGCTGAGGGAACGCCATTCTATGAGCAAAGACAGCTGCGCAGCAGCGGTGAGCGCCGAAGGCGCGGCTTTGCGAATAGAATGGCGTTGCTGAACTGGTGGACTACCGGGACGGAACCGCCATCTTATGAGCCAAAGAAACTCCGCAGCAACAGCAAGCGCCGAAGGCGCGGCTTTGCGAATAGAATGGCGTTGCTGAACTGTTTTTTTATTTCTTCTCCCCCCGTCCCAGTCCATCCTTCACGGTATTCTTTATCTTTCTTCCAATGGTGATGATCTTCGGCCAATGGCAGATCTTCCCGATCTGCACCAGATAGTCGATAAACACCAGGAAATAGATCACTCCCAGGATCAGCACGCCCATCCTCTTGTCGATCTGGTCCACCCGCATCATCAGCCTCTCGTGAAGAATATGTACGATGATCAGCGCGTAGACCCCCCAGGCCAGCGTGCTCTCCAGACAGATGATCCCCTGAAAATTAAAGGGCTTTTCCGAATAGTCCCACCAGACCTCCCCGAAGATCCGCTTCATCAGGCGTCCCACGATATATTCAAAGATCGTGGCGGTAACGCAGCCGGAGATATAGATCAGCAGATAATGCTTTTTCATCGGCGTGAACAGGAAAAAAGCTCCCATGGCCCCCACCCCGTAGATCGGGCAGAAAGGCCCTTTGCCGAATCCCCGGTTCGTGATCTTCCGATTACAGAAAGACATGTAGATGGACTCCACAAGCCATCCCAGCATGCTGTACATGGCAAAGAGCGCGAAAAAATGATAGAGATCGATCTGGTAATACTCCTGAATCCAGCTTAACATCACTTGTCCCCTCATGCAAAATCCCCAGTCGTCGCCGGCTGGGGATCCCTGATTGTCTTTTAGTTATATTTGCGCTTTCTTGCAGCCTCAGACTTCTTCTTACGCTTCACGCTAGGCTTTTCGTAATGCTCACGCTTACGAATCTCCTGCTGAATACCAGCCTTCGCGCAACTTCTCTTGAAACGACGCAAAGCACTGTCCAAAGTCTCGTTTTCTTTTACGATTACGTTTGACATGTTCTACACCCGACCCTCCCTTCAGTCCCGCAAGCATTTCTGACTGATTGGGTTATTTTTTATGTACCGTGTTTCCACGCACATCACTGTTATTATAGCACATAAAACCCATTCGTCAACCTTTTTCTTTTATTTTTTAAATTTTTTCCCCGTTCAGCCAGCCGCCGTGGTTCGGACAAAAATTGCGCTCGCACGAATTTTTCCCGAACACGCGCGGCCAAACTGTTATCCCAACTGTCCTTCCAGCACTTTCACAGCCTCTTTGATCGCCGCGGGGATCCCGGCGGGATTCTTTCCGCCGGCCTGGGCCATATTCGGCCGTCCGCCGCCTCCGCCGCCCACCAGGGCCGCGATGCCCTTGATCAGGTTTCCGGCGTGGGCTCCGGCTTTCACCGCGCCATCCGTAGCCATGGCCACCATATTGACCCTGCCATCCTGTTCGGACAGGAGGACGACGACGCCCTCTCCCAGCTTTTCCTTCAACTGATCCCCCAGATCTCTAAGACCATTCATATCCACGCCGGGCACGCTGGAAGCCAGAAGCTTCACCCCTTTGACCTCCTGGGTCTGGTCCGTCACGTCTCCCAGGGCGCTCTTCGCGAGCTTCGCCTTCATGGACTCATTTTCCGAGCTCAGCGCCTTGATCTCCGCCTGCATGTGCCGTATCTTCTCCAAAAGGTTGGCGGGCGTAGCCTTCGCTGCCGCTGCCGCCGCATTCAGCGTTTCCTCCAGTTCCCCATAGTGCGCCATGACGTTTGCGCCGGTCAGCGCCTCGATCT
>CANQEV010000059.1 GCA_947595925.1 uncultured Acetatifactor sp.
GCTCATGGTTGTACACGCCGCCCCCGTTGTTCTTCACCTGGGTCTGCAGGGCGGAGGGAAGGTTTTCCAGTCCGGACAACAGCTCCGTCAGGCTCAGCTTTTGAAGAAGGGGATAATCCGCCAGGGCCTGGTTCAGTTTCGCCACATAGGCCCTGTAATGCTTGTCGTGATGGTACATCAGGGTCTCCGCCGAGAGATAGGGTGCCAGCGCGTAGTATTCATAGGGCAGGGGCCTCATGACAAAAGGATATGTTTCCGCTTTCATATCGTTCCTCGCTTTCCATCCCTTTGCTTTCTTCCACAGCCGATCCCGCCAGGCCGCCGCGTATCCTGCATGAACCATATGATCACAGCAAAAGGGACTTTGCAATATTGTATGCAAAGTCCCAAAAACTATTCAAATTACAATTACAGTTCCGCGATGTTCACCGGTTCCAGCTCCGTGTTCTGGGCCTTGTTCTCCAGGCTGCTCACAAGGGCCCTGGCGGTGTCCATGGCCGTGATGACGTTCACGCCGGTCTCAATGGAGGTCCGGCGGATCAAAAAGCCGTCCCTGTGCTTATCCCGGCCCTGGGTGGGCGTGTCGATGACCACGTCGATCTTGTGTCCCAGGATCAGGTCCATCACCGTAGGGGATTCCTGGGAGATCTTATTGACCTTTCTGGCCTTGACGCCCGCCTCGTTCAGCGCGGCGGCGGTACTTCTGGTGGCGTAGATCGTATAGCCCAGCTTTTCAAAACGCCGCCCGATCTCAATGGCCTCGCCCTTGTCCGCGTCCTTCACGGTGATGATCATGTTCTTATACTTCGGCAGGTCGATCCCCGCCCCCAGGAACGCCTTGTACAGCGCCTCGTTAAAGGTCTTCGCGATCCCCAGGCATTCGCCGGTGGACTTCATCTCCGGCCCCAGGCTGATCTCCGCCCCCCGGATCTTCTCGAAGGAGAACACGGGCATCTTGATGGCGTAATACTTTGCCTCAGGCTGCAGGCCGGGTTCATAGCCCAGCTCGGAAATGGTCTTTCCGAGGATCACCTCCGTGGCCAGGTCCACGATGGGGATGCCTGTCACCTTGCTGATATAGGGCACCGTCCTGGAGGACCGGGGATTCACCTCGATCACGTACACGTCCTCCCCGATGGCAATAAATTGAATATTGATAAGGCCCTTTACGTGCAGAGCTTTTGCCAGCCTTGCCGTATAGTCCGCGATCTTGTCTTTCACCAGCTTGCCGATGGTGTGGGCGGGATAGACCGAGATGCTGTCCCCGGAGTGAACGCCCGTCCGCTCAATGTGTTCCATGATGCCGGGGATCAGAATGTCCGTGCCATCGCACACCGCGTCCACTTCCACCTCCTTGCCCTGGAGGTACTTGTCCACCAGGATCGGGTGGTCCTGGGCGATGCGGTTGATGATCTCCATAAATTCCTCGATCTCCTGATCGGAGATGGCGATCTGCATGCCCTGGCCCCCCAGCACATAGGAGGGACGCACCAGCACCGGATAGCCCAGGCGGTTCGCCACTTCCTTCGCCTCCTGAGCCGTGTAGACGGTCCCGCCGGCGGCCCTGGGGATATGGGTCTCTTCCAGAATTTTGTCAAAAAGCTCCCTGTCCTCGGCGGCGTCCACGTCCTCCGCCTTTGTGCCTAAGATGGGCACGCCCATCTTCATCAGGCTCTCCGTCAGCTTGATCGCGGTCTGCCCGCCGAACTGCACCACCGCGCCGTCGGGCTTCTCGATGTCCACCACGGACTCCACGTCCTCCGGGGTCAGAGGCTCAAAGTAGAGCTTGTCCGCAATGTCAAAATCCGTGCTGACCGTCTCCGGGTTGTTGTTGATGATGATAGTCTCATAGCCCGCCCTGGCAAAGGCCCAGGTAGCGTGTACGGAACAATAGTCAAACTCGATGCCCTGTCCGATACGGATGGGGCCGGAGCCCAGGACCAGGACTTTCTTCTTTCCCTCCGTGCGCTTTGCCTCGCACTCGCCGCTGTATACGGAATAGTAATAGGGCGTGGATGCGGCAAACTCCGCCGCGCAGGTGTCCACCATCTTATATACCGCCCGGATGCCGTTTGCGTGGCGCATCTCCTTGACCTCGCTCTCCGTCCTGCCGGAAAGTCTCGCGATCACGTTATCCGGGAACCCGATCCGCTTCGCCTCCCTCAAAAGCTCCGGCGTCAGCTCCTGAGTCTCCAGAGCCTCCTCCATCTCCGTCAAAATAGCTATCTTGTCAATAAACCACAGATCGATCTGCGTGATGTCATGAATCTGTTCCTGGGGAATGCCCTTGCGGATCGCCTCCGCGATCACCCAGATCCTCTGGTCGTCCACCTGCTTTAAGCGGTCCAGCAGTTCCTCCCTTGAAAGGGCGGAGAAATCGTAGCTGCGCAGGCAGTCCACATGCTGCTCCAGGGAGCGGATGGCCTTCATCAGCGCGCCCTCGAAATTATCGCAGATACTCATCACCTCGCCGGTGGCCTTCATCTGGGTGGTCAGGGTCCGCTTCGCCGTGATGAACTTGTCAAAGGGCAGGCGTGGGATCTTCACCACGCAGTAGTCCAGGGTGGGCTCGAAGCTGGCGTAGGTCTTCTTCGTGATGGCGTTCCGGATCTCGTCCAGCGTATAACCCAAGGCGATCTTTGCCGCCACCTTCGCGATGGGATAGCCCGTCGCCTTGCTGGCCAGCGCGGAGGATCGGCTGACCCTGGGGTTGACCTCGATCACGCAGTACTCAAAGCTGGTGGGGTGCAGGGCAAACTGGACGTTGCAGCCGCCGGTGATCCGCAGCTCGTTTATGATCTTCAGCGCCGAGGTACGGAGCATCTGATATTCCTTGTCGCTCAATGTCTGGGAGGGGGCAACGACGATGCTGTCCCCGGTGTGTACGCCCACGGGGTCGATATTCTCCATGTTGCAGACCGTGATGCAGTTTCCGGCGCTGTCGCGCATCACCTCGTACTCGATCTCCTTCCAGCCCGCGATGCAGCGCTCCACGAGGACCTGCCCCACCCGGGAAAGGCGCAGACCGTTCTCCAGGATCTCCTCCAGCTCCGCCTGATCGTGGGCGATGCCGCCGCCGCTTCCCCCCAGGGTATAGGCGGGGCGCAGCACCACCGGATAGCCGATGGAGTTTGTGAACTCCACGCCGTCCTCCACGGTCTCCACCACCTTGGAGGCCGCACAGGGTTCTCCGATCCTCTCCATCAGATCCTTAAACTCCTGGCGTCCCTCCGCGTTGCGGATGGTCTCCGCCGTAGTGCCAAGGAGCCTTACATTGTTTTCTTTCAAAAAGCCGGACTCCTCCAGCTCCATTCCTAAGTTCAATCCGGCCTGCCCGCCCAGGGTGGGCAGGATGCTGTCCGGCTTCTCCTTTTTGATGATCTGCTCCAGCATGCCGGTGGTGAGGGGCTCGATATAGACCTTGTCCGCGATATCCCTGTCGGTCATGATCGTCGCGGGATTGGAGTTCACCAGGATGACTTCCACGCCCTCCTCTTTCAGGGAACGGCAGGCCTGGGTCCCCGCATAGTCGAACTCCGCCGCCTGTCCGATGACGATGGGGCCGGAACCGATCACCATCACTCGCTTTACATTGGGATCCTTAGGCATCTCAACGCACCTCCTTCATCATGGAAATAAACCGGTCGAACAGATAACCGGAGTCCTGGGGACCGGGACACGCCTCCGGATGGAACTGCACCGTAAAGATGTTCTTTCCCGTGTAGGACAGTCCCTCGTTGGTCCCGTCGTTCACATTGCAGAACGCGGGAACCGCGATCTTCGGATCCAGTTTATCCGTGTCCACCACATACCCGTGGTTCTGGGAGGAAATATAGACCCTTCCCGTCGCCAGGTCCTTCACCGGGTGATTGCCTCCCCGGTGCCCGTACTTCATCTTATGGGTATCCGCGCCGGTGGCAAGGGCCATGAGCTGATGCCCGAGGCAGATGGCAAAGATGGGGATATCCGTGTCATAAAGCTTTTTGATCTCTTGGATGATGGAAGTACACTCCTTGGGGTCCCCGGGACCGTTGGAAAGCATGATCCCGTCCGGCTTTGCGGCGATGATCTCTTCCGCCGATGTCAGCGCGGGGTAAACCGTCACCCGGCAGCCCCTTGCCGCCAGGGATCTGGCGATGTTCGCCTTCGCGCCGAAGTCCAGGAGCGCCACGTTCAGCCCGGCGCCGTTTAATTCGCTCACCAGGGAAGGCCTCTGCTCCCGCTCCCCTCGCTCGTATTTCTCCCGGTCAAACCTTGCCGCTCCGGACAGGGGGCCGTTCTGGGCGATGTCCGTTGTCGGTTCCAGCACATATTTTTCCCGGCAGCTTACCTTCTCCACGACCTTCCCGGTCGTATAGGCCTTCAGCTTCGGCAGGACCTTTTCCAGATCGTAGGACTCGTCCGTGGTGATCATGCCGTTCATCGTCCCCTTTTCCCGGAGGATCTTTGTGAGGGCCCTGGTGTCGATCCCGGCGATGCCGGGCACGTTGTTTTCTTCTAAAAACTGCTGAATGGAAATGTCACAGCGGAAGTTGCTGGGTCTTCGGGAGAGTTCCCGAACGATAAAGCCGTCCGGCCAGGGTTTTAAGGATTCCATATCTTCTCGGCAGATGCCGTAGTTGCCAATTAAAGGATACGTCATGCAGACCGCCTGTCCTGCATATGAGGGATCGGTGAGCACTTCCAGATAGCCCGCCATGGACGTATTAAATACGATCTCGCTGACGATCTCCCGGTCCGCGCCGATATGCGTCCCTTGAAAAACAGTGCCGTCTTCCAGGATCAAAAACGCTTTCATTGGTTTTCCTCCTTCTACACATTTCGCGATATTATAACACAATCCCATTTCCCTGCGCAAGAATTTCTTTTAAAGTAGTAAAAAAAATCAGGACTGCTTCAAAACACTCCGTTCAGCGGAACGCCATTCGCAATGCCGCGCTGGCGCGCTTTCCGGCGCTTACGCGCCTGCCATTGCTCATTAGATGGCGTTCCCTCAGCCGCCCAGGCTGCGGGAAATCTCGTGCAAGCACGATTTCCCGCAGCTCAGGCGGCTGGCTGAACTGGGGGATAAAAAAAACGAGGCCACCCCCTTGGGTGACCTCGTCGTCTTTTTCATCTTCGTTATGTATTTGACACAGGATCTTCTTTGCATGTTTCCAAAACACCCCGCCAAAAACGGTCTCGCTCCGGCTCCGCATTTTACCGGAAATACTCCACGCCGGACTCGAAGATCTTCATGTCCTGTTCGCCGTAGATATTCACCGCGACGCTCTCGCCCCGTCTCTCGGAGTGAGCCATCTTCCCGAGGCACCTGCCGTCCGGGGAAGTGATGCCCTCGATGGCGCAGTAAGAACCGTTGATGTTGTACTCCTCGTCCATGCTGACGTTTCCATCGGGATCCGCGTACTGTGTCGCCACCTGGCCGTTGGCAAACAGCCTGTCCAGCCACTCTTTCGGAGCAACGAAACGACCTTCCCCGTGGGATGCGGGATTGCAGTAAACCGCGCCCGGCTCCGCCCCCCTGAGCCAGGGAGACTTATTGGAGACCACCTTGACATACGCCATCTTGGAGATGTGGCGGTTGATGGTGTTGAACGTCAATGTCGGGGAATCCTCCTTCTGACCCACGATCTCGCCGTAAGGCACAAGTCCCAGCTTGATCAGCGCCTGGAAGCCGTTGCAGATCCCCAACGCCAGACCGTCCCTCTCCTGCAGGAGTTTTGTCACCGCTTCCCGGATCTTTTCGTTCTGGAACGCGGTTGCAAAGAACTTCGCGCTTCCATCCGGCTCGTCGCCCGCGGAGAAACCGCCGGGGAACATGATGATCTGGGCCCTGCCGATGGCCTTTTCAAAAGCTTCTACGGAATCCCGGATATCCGAAGCGCTGAGATTCTTAAACACCAGAGTCTCCACCTTCGCCCCCGCTCTCTCGAAGGCTTTCGTGGAATCATACTCGCAGTTGGTCCCGGGGAACACCGGGATGAATACGGTGGGCTTTGCCACCTTGTGTTTGCAGACATAGATATCGTCCGTGCGATATACCTGGCTTGCAACGGGTTCGCTGCCCTTCACCGCCTTTGTGGGGAAGACCTTCTCCAGCCTTGAGGTCCACGCGGACAGCGCCTCCTCCATGGAGATCACCGTATCGCCATAGCAGAACTCCGGCTTTTCCGTGACCGTTCCGATAACCGTGTAGTCCATGTCCTGCTCTTCCAGCAGGGTCAGGCGATCTGCGGGCATCTCCGCCAGGATGTCACCCAGTCCGTTCTCGAAGACCGCTTTTTCATCCAGCCCGGATTCGATCTCCACGCCCAGCCGGTTGCCGAAGGCCATTTTGGAAACCGCCGCAGCGACGCCCTTTGCGTCCAGGGCGTAAGCGGATACGATGGCATCCTCTTGGATCAGTTCATGGATCCTGCTGTACAGGGTCGAAACTTCCTCATACATGGGAATGTCAAAATCATCTTTTGCAATATGGAAACGGACCAGCTTATTCCCCGGCTGCTTCAGCTCGGGGGAGATGATGTCGCCGGACTTTGCGATATCCACGGCAAAGGACACTAAAGTGGGCGGCACGTCGATATCGTTGAAGGTGCCGGACATGCTGTCCTTTCCGCCGATGGAGGGAAGCCCGAAACCGATCTGGGCGTCATAAGCGCCCAGCAGCGCCGCAAAGGGCTGGCTCCAGCGGGACGGATCCCCGGTCATCCTGCGGAAGTACTCCTGGAAGGTGAAGCGGATCTTCGAGGAATCGCCGCCCGCCGCCACGATCTTCGCCATGGACTCCAGCACCGCGTAGATCGCGCCGTGATAGGGGCTCCAGCTAGAGAGATAAGGGTCAAATCCGTGGGCCATCATGGTGACGGTGTCCGTCTTCCCGCGCAGCACGGGGAGCTTTGCCACCATGGCCTGAGTTTCAGTGAGCTGATATTTTCCGCCGTAGGGCATGAAGACGCTGCCCGCGCCGATGGAGGCGTCGAACATCTCCACAAGCCCCTTCTGGGAGCAGATGTTCAGATCGTTCAACAGGGTCAGCCAGGCCGCCTTGACGTCGCCCTTTTCCAGCTTTTCCTCCACCGCCGGAACGGCATATTTTTCTAAATAATTGTCCTCCTTAGAAGGAATGTCCACTTTTACGGAAGTCTCCTGATGAGCGCCGTTGGTGTCAAGGAACGCGCGCTTCAGGCTGACGATGGTCTTACCCCTCCAGTTCAGGACCAGCCGGGGCTCCTCTGTCACCACCGCCACGGGAACCGCCTCCAGGTTTTCCTCTGCGGAGTAGGCCAGGAACTTCTCCACGTCCTTGGGATCCACTACCACCGCCATGCGCTCCTGGGACTCGGAGATGGCAAGCTCCGTGCCGTCCAGACCCGCGTACTTTTTCGGAACCTTGTCCAGATCCACGGTGAGGCCGTCCGCCAGCTCGCCGATAGCCACGGAGACGCCGCCAGCGCCGAAATCGTTGCACTTCTTGATCAGACGGCTGACCTCTTCCCGGCGGAACAGCCTCTGGATCTTTCTCTCGGTAGGCGCGTTGCCCTTCTGCACTTCCGCGCCGCAAGTCTCAATGGAAGCCTCGGTGTGCACCTTGGAAGAACCGGTTGCGCCGCCGCAGCCGTCCCGCCCGGTCCTGCCGCCCAGCAGGATGATGATATCCCCGGGATCCGAAGTCTCGCGGATCACGTTCTTTCGGGGAGCCGCCCCCATGACCGCGCCGATCTCCATTCTCTTTGCCACATAGTTCGGATGATAGATCTCTTTTACAAAGCCGGTGGCCAGGCCGATCTGGTTTCCGTAAGAGGAATACCCGCTGGCTGCGCCGCGCACTAATTTCTTCTGGGAGAGTTTTCCCTTTAAGGTCTCGGACACGGGAACGGTGGGATCCGCCGCACCGGTGACGCGCATGGCCTGATAGACGTATCCCCGCCCGGAGAGGGGGTCGCGGATCGCGCCGCCAAGACAGGTGGCCGCGCCGCCGAAAGGCTCGATCTCCGTGGGATGATTGTGCGTCTCATTCTTAAAGAACACCAGCCACTCCTCGGTCTCCACATGATCGCCGTAGTCCATCTCCACGGGAACCACGACGGAGCAGGCGTTGATCTCGTCGGACTGCTCCATATCCTCCAGCTTGCCGTCTTTCTTTAGCTTTCTCATGGCCATCAGCGCCAGATCCATCAGGCAGACGAACTTATCCTTCCTGCCCGCAAAGATCTCTTCCCGGGTGTCCAGATAACTCTGATAAGTGGTCTCGATGGGGGAACGGTAATACCCGTCTCCAAACTCCACGTCCGTGAGCTCCGTAGAGAAAGTGGTGTGACGACAGTGATCGGACCAGTAGGTGTCCAGCACCCGGATCTCCGTCATGGAAGGATCCCGCTTTTCATCCGTCCGGAAATAATTCTGAATGTGCTGGAAATCCTTGAAGGTCATGGCAAGGCCCAAAGAATCGTACAGATCCCGCAGTTCCTTCTCCGGCATTGCCTGGAACCCGGTAAACAGGGAAACGTCCGCCGGCTCGTCAAAGACAGTGATCAGAGTCTCCGGCTTTACCATATCGGTCTCCCGGGAATCCACGGGATTGATGCAGTACGCCTTGATCTTCGCAAACTCTTCCTCCGAAACCCTGCCCTGGATCAGATAGGTGACCGCCGTGCGGATCACAGGGTTTTCATTCTCGTCCAGGAACTGCACGCACTGTACGGCGGAATCCGCCCGCTGGTCGAACTGGCCGGGCAGAAATTCCACGGAGAACACTCTGGCGTCCGCCGGTACGGTGATCTCCTCCCTATACAGATCGTCCACGGGCGGCTCAGAAAAGACCGTTCTGCAGGCTCTCTCAAACACCTCGTCCGAAATATTCTCCACATCATAGCGGATAAAGATCCTCACGCGGTCCACCGCAATCCCCAGGTAATTCTTCAGTTCCTCGTGAAGTTCCTTTGCCTTTACCGCGTAGGGCTCCTTCTTTTCCACATAAACACGTCTGACTTTTCCCATTGTGTCCTTGCCTTTCTTTTTATTTAAATTCCTACTCGTCCACGCACAGATTTTTCAGCATATACAGGATCTCCCTGTCCACCATCTCGGAAGTCACGCCCATGGTCTGGGCGGATATTTTAAGGCCCTCCAGGACAAACATCATATTCCTGGCGCAGCCCACGCAGTCCTCGCAGTAAAACTCCCCGTTTTCCACGCCGGTCTCGATCAGTTTCTCAATGATGCGAACCGCGGAGTCAAACTGTTTTTTCAGCATATTGTCCCTTTTAGGCAGCTGATTTTCAAAGTAAAATTCATAGATTGCCTGGGTCAGCGTATCCTGTTTCCTCAACAGCTCCTTCTTCTGTTCCCTCAGGAACAAAAGCAGGATGTCTGCGGCCGTAGCGTCCGCCTTGATGCTGCCTGAAAAAAGATCGTCCGTCTGCTGGGTCTCCAGCTTCAGCACTTCCTGAAAGATCTGGCTCGTGCTCTCAAAATACAGATACAGGCCGCCCCGGCTGATATCACAGGCTTCCACAATGTCTTTCATGGTAACCTTTTTAAAGCCTTTTTCCACAAAGACTTTCCTGGCGGTCTCCAAGATGTACTTTCTCTTTTGAATTGATTTCTCGCCCATGTAAACTCCCCACGACTTTCCGCGACTGAATTGCCCTTACTGCTCCATCGGCTTGTCCCAGAACTCAATGATCTCTTTCATCTTCTGCAGCGTCTGAAGAAAGATTCCCTCTTTCACGGCTTCATTCCAGAGAACCGATTTTGTCCTTCCTCCCATCACATATCTGGAAAGGATTCCCCGCAGCTGATCCCAGTCTCTCCAGGACGCCCGCTGGATCAGTTTCCTCTCGTCCTCATGGCTGTTTAAGCGGTTTCGCGTGTAAACATATCGATAATTCCGATCCATGAGAGTCGTTTTCTCCGCCTCCTTCAGGAATCTCATCAGCGTACCGTCATACACCGGAAAGCTCAGAGAATTTTCCTGGATGCCGTCCCCCTGGTACACTGTGTATGTCTTCTGCCCGGAATGCTGCTCCAGCCAGGGAAGATACTTCAGCAGCGGGACGACTGAGCTCTTATATTCTTCCATGATCTTTCTTCGAAAATCCACTTCCTGCTCCACGTCTCCGCCTCCCGATCTTACTTCCACCTCTTCCGGACTCATTTTAAAGCCAAGGCTGTCACTTTTTCGCATTTTCCCCAGAAAAATGACACGTATGTAGTTTTATATTAACATACTTTTTTAAAAAGTACAGCAAATTTTTTGCTTTTTCATAAAATTGCCGCCAATTCATGCGGAAATTCAAATATATTTCCCCACATAGTCCGTACCCGTCTCCCCCTTCAGCTTTTCCACATAGGGCGCGGGATCCTGCTCCATCTTCAGCATGACGTCCAGGGACTCCAGGAACAATCTCTCCCTCCGATAACGGTTCATCTCCTCCGGCCTGTCCAGGTACGCCTTAAAATGATCTACCTGCCATACCAGGATATCGGTGATCGAATACCCCGCCACCTTGTATTTCCCATAAAAATCCTGGTAATCATGAAAATATGCCAGTTCCTGCAACACCCCCGTCGATCTCCGGATCCGCTCCCAGAGTTCCTCTCCGTACGCTTCCGGTTTTTCCGCCTTCTCGCTGAGCCTCCGCACAAAATCGTGCAGGGTGTTCATCGCGGCCTCCAGTTCCTTGTTCTCGGCCATGGCCCCTCTCACCTCCCATATATGTTCCACAGCGCTCCTCCGCACAGCGCTCTGCCGTTTTGGAGGGCTTTCCTGTCAATTTTAGCATGAATCCCTTTCTTTTGGCAATATTGGATGACAATTGACCTTTTCCACTTTTCAATCGTATAGTTAGTGAAAGGAGGCGATGCGAGATGACGAATGCGTCAGAGCGGCCGGCTGACAGCATTGAAGCGATCGTTCAGACCTATGGAGATCTGTTGTTTCGACTATGTTATATCCTGCTTGGAAATGAGGCGGACGCGGAGGACGCCGTACAGGAAACACTTTTGACCTTTTTAAAAAAAGCCCCTGTCTTTGAAAGCGTCTGCCACGAAAAAGCCTGGCTGATCACGACATCCAAAAACAAATGCCGGGACATGCTGCGCTTTCGAAAAAGGCACCCCCTGGCGGATCCGGATGCCCTGCCGGAAGCAGAAACGCCGTCGACATCGGAACCGCCGGACGGCGGTATTCTGGAGGCCCTTATGTCCCTGCCGGAAAAATACCGTCTCGTTCTCACTCTCTACTATGTCGAGGAATACCGCATAGGGGAGATCGCTCAGATGATCGGGAAAACCCCGTCCGCGGTCAAAATGCGCCTGTCGAAGGGGCGCAGGCTGCTGGAAGAAAAATATCGGGAGGAGTATCTGTAAATGGATCAGGAAAAATTAAAAAGAAGCGTGGAAAACATTAAAATGCCGGAAGAAATGCGCGCGCGCATCATTCAGAACTGCCGGCTGGAGTCAGACAAAAAAGAGGAGGAGCACAATATGAAACTGCAAAAAATCTTATTCCATAAAGGAGTCCGCGCGGCCGCCATCGCCGCTTCCCTGTGCCTTTGCCTTACGGCAGCCGCATCTGCTGCCGGCCGCGCCGGTTACCTGCAGAACATTACCAACTGGATCGGAGCCGTTACAGGCGCCGAATATAAACAGGCCGACGAAGAGATCACCGTCAGCGCTACCGCCGCCGGCGAAGAACTGACCGTTTCTGCCGTATTCGTTTTTCCGGACAAAGCGCCTTACCGGGAGATCAGGAGCCTGGGGATCGGAGACTACCAGATCATCGACCTCTCCGGGACTGTCGCGGCGGAAGGCAGTGCCACCACCCTCTCGAACCTCAACGGCGACCAGGCCCAGATCACGGTTCCCCTGGATGGAATTGACAGCGGAGATTACCGCCTTATCATCACTTCCTTTACAGGCATGTCCAAAGCGGACGCACCTCTGCCGATCACCGGCGTGTGGGAATGCCAGTTTTCAAAATAATGTCCCAGCAAATCTTTTCCTCATGCAGGAGGCAGGGTTTTGAGAAAACCCTGCCTCCCCGTGTCTCTTTATCCTTTAGATACTTAAGATTCCACTCTGGTTATGCCGCCACTTTCTGCAATGTCAGCAATAAAGCAAATAACAGGACTAATCAAGCCATTCTGCCACTCTGACAACGAGGACATTCTCCTTGAATTTCTCACTTTTCTTGATGGCGTATGCTCCTATGCAGCGTGCCATAAGGCCGGGCCTCACATTCAGAGGAAGCCACCTGTTCACAGCAAATTTACAATTAAAAACCCACAAAAATAAAATATGCGCCGAAAAATTTCCTTTACATTCCGCTTCTTCTGTGCTATCATCAATCTATCTTATCTGTGGCCCCTGGGCCGTCAGACCTACGGCATATCGCCGTATCTTCCAAACAAGGGATATTTGACACACAAACATTTCACCACGGAAGGAGGGAATGTCTTTCATGCCTATTGTGTTTATGGCGCTTATAGCGCTTATAC
>CANQEV010000060.1 GCA_947595925.1 uncultured Acetatifactor sp.
CAAAAAAAGCAAGGAAAACCTTGCAAAATAAGGAAAAAAATTAATTAGAATTAGCTGTCAAGCGGCAAACTCGGGAAAAGAAATTTCAGCCAACATGCAGGGGATGATAGACGGTTGCGGCGCGTCCAGGCTGGTTGAGAAGATATTGACTGCATAGTTTAAAAATAAAGCTTGCATTTTTTACGGGTATGTGATAACATGTAAAAGTTGCAAAGATGAGATGGTCCTCTGTTGCCGGAACGGCATTATAGAACATCAATTTTTTTAAGGAGGCTCAAAGAGATGAGTGACATTATCAGAGAGATCGAGGCTGGACAGCTGAAGGCTTCCGTTGATGATTTCAACGTGGGCGACACCGTAAGGGTTTACGGTAAGATCAAAGAGGGTAACAGAGAGAGAGTACAGGTTTTTGAGGGCGTTGTCCTGAAGAGACAGGGCGGCAGCAACCGGGAGACCTTTACTGTAAGAAAGACTTCCAATGGCGTAGGCGTGGAGAAGACCTGGCCCCTTCATTCCCCGAACGTGGAAAAGATCGAGGTCGTGAGGTACGGCAAGGTGAGACGGGCTAAGCTGAACTATCTGAGAAATCGTTTCGGAAAGAAGGCAAAGGTTCGGGAGCTTGTAAAGTAATTTTGGCGTGTAGTGAAGGCAGGGGCATTTACTTCGGTAAATGCCCTTTTCGTTTTCGTTCTTTTGTGGTATAATTTATAAATAGTTTTGTTTATGCTTGGCAAGGGATGAGATATGGCAAAAAGAAGGATTCAGGGCCTGAGTTTTTATCAGCCCAAGAAAAAGGTAAATTCCTCGATCTTCTCTGAAATAATGATCTGTATGGTATGGATGGTGATCGCGGCGTTCCTTGCCGCTGTACTGGTGTATTTTTACGGATTGAAAACCTATGTGGTGGGCTCTTCCATGGAACCGGTTTTATATAGCGGGCAGACCATTCTGGTGGATCGTTTCGCCTATGTGCTGGGGAAGCCGAAGATGGGAGACATTGTGGTTTTTCTTCCCAGAGGGAACGAAAAATCCCACTATTACGTCAAGCGCGTGGTGGCCGGGCCGGGAGATATGGTGCAGATCAAGGAAGGCGTTTTATATGTCAACGGCGAGGTTTCTGAGTTTACGTCGGAAGAAATGATGGAACCGGGGATTGCAGAAAATCCGTTTGTCCTGGAAAATGGACAATATTTTTGCATCGGGGAGAATCCTCAGGATGGAGAGGACAGCCGATATGCGAATATCGGGCCGGTTTCCAAACAAGATATTGTGGGGAGGGCCTGGTTTCACCTTCCTTTCGGTGAGGAACCAATGGGGTTTGTCCAGTGAGACGCAGGAGAGGATAAAAGTATGAACTATCAGTGGTATCCCGGTCATATGACGAAGGCTAAGCGTATGATGCAGGAAAATATGATGCTGGTCGATCTGGTGATTGAGATTCTGGATGCGAGGATTCCCTTCAGCAGCCGGAATCCGGATATCGACCAGCTGGCAAAGGGAAAGGGCAGGATCGTTCTCCTGAACAAATCTGACCTGGCGGACCCGAAAGAAAATCAAAAGTGGGTCAGGCATTTGGAAAATCAAGGCGTCCATGTGCTGGAGGTCAATGCGAAGTCCGGCGCCGGCGTTAAGAATATCGGAAGTCTTGTGGAGCGCGCCTGCAGGGAAAAGATAGAGAGGGACCGCAGAAGAGGGATCGTAAACCGTCCGGTCCGCGCCATGGTGGCGGGGATTCCCAATGTAGGGAAATCCACCTTTATCAATTCCTTTGCGGGAAAGGCATGCGCGAAAACGGGAAATAAACCGGGCGTTACCAAGGGAAAACAGTGGATCCGCATGGGAAAGACGCTGGAGCTTCTGGATACCCCCGGCATCCTGTGGCCGAAGTTTGAGGACGATACGGTGGGGATGCACCTGGCCTTCATCGGTTCCATGAATGACGAAATCCTTTACGCGGACGAACTCGCCTGCGATCTGCTTACCTGTATCAGGGAACGGTATCCCGGCGTCCTGACGGACAGATATGGCATTTCGGAGGAAGGTAGTCCGGCACAGCTGTTAGAGGCGGTGGCCGAAAGCCGGAAGTGCTATGCCCGGGGAGAAACCCTGGATACGAAGAAGGCTGCCGGAATTCTCCTGGATGATTTCAGAAGCGGGAGAATTGGCAGAATGACTTTGGAGGTGTGTGATGAAGAAACAGATCTTTAAGGAATTGCTGGGGACCGGGCTGTATTTTCTGGGGTTATGCCTGGCGCTCCTGCTCCTGATCACTTATGTGGGACAGAGGACGCGCGTGGAGGGGGAGTCCATGGAGCCGGCATTGCAGAATGGGGACAATTTGATCGTAGACAAGATCTCCTATCGCTTTAAGGATCCGGAAAGGTATGACATCATTGTCTTTCGACCCTTTGAAAATGAGAAAGGCACTTATTTTATCAAAAGGATCATCGGCCTTCCGGGGGAGACCATCCAGATCCGGGAGGACGGCAGCATCTACATAGACGGGGAAAAGCTTTATGAGGCTTACGGCAAGGAGATCATCCGGCCGGAAACCATCGGACGGGCGGCGGAACCCATCACGCTTGGGGATGACGAGTATTTTGTGATGGGCGACAACCGCAACAACAGCGGGGACAGCAGGAGCCTGGCTGTGGGAAACGTTCACAGGAGGCAGATCATTGGGCGCGCATGGGTCCGGTTCTGGCCTTTGAGCGGATTCGGAAGCGTGATGAAGGAGAGGGATTGACGGATGGATAAGGGAATAAGTGTGGCTGAGGCAAAAGAACTTTTGCTGAAAGCGGGGGAAGAGGAGCTTCCGGAACTTGCAAAGCGCCTGGGTCAGGCGGACAAGGCCGGCGTCAGAAAGCTGGCGGAGCAGGCGGAAAAGAAGGTGGCGGCGCTGCAGGCGGAGCGGGAGAGGATGAACGCGCTCTGGAAATATGAGCGGGAACACGCAGACTGCCGTTTCATCTGCGGCGTGGACGAGGCCGGCCGGGGTCCCTGGGTGGGACCGGTTGTCGCCGGGGCCGTGATCTTTCCGAAAGATTGTGACATTTTATATATCAATGATTCCAAGAAATTATCCGAAAAAAAGAGAGAGGAACTCTATGACGTGATCCTGGAGAAGGCGGTTGCGTGGGGAGTGGGGATCGTTTCGCCCCAGCGCATTGACGAGATCAATATTCTGCAGGCGACGTACGAGGCCATGCGGGAGGCCATCCGTTCCCTGGATCCCCAGCCGGATCTTCTCTTAAACGACGCGGTAAAGATCCCGGGGATTTCGATTGCCCAGATTCCGATCGTAAAGGGAGACGCAAAGAGCGCGTCCATCGGGGCGGCCAGCATCCTTGCGAAGGTGACGCGGGACCGGATCATGAGGGAGTACGACAGCCAGTATCCGGAGTTTCACTTTGCAAAAAACAAGGGCTACGGAACGGCTGTTCATATCGAAACGCTGCGCAGGCTTGGGCCGACGCCGATCCACAGGAGGAGTTTTATCAAGGACTATATCTGACGATTAGGGGTTGGAATGAGATTAACGGATTTTTTTGCGGGGAATAATCATATAACGGATCCAAATCAGGCGGCGCAGAATCAGACCGTTCAGGGGCAGCCTTCGGCGGTTGGCCAGACGGCGGTGAGCGGTTCCCGGATGAGCGGACTGACGCCTGGGCAGGTTGTGCGCGGAGAGCTGGTTTCTTCAGAGAACGGGGAGGTTCAGATCAAACTGTTGAATGACCTGCTCATCGATGCAAAGTTGGACCGTGATTTTTCGCTGGAACTTGGAAAGATGATGAATTTTCAGGTGCGGAGCAACGGCAGAACGCTGATGCTCACCCCGCTTCAGGCCAATCTCTCCGTGGAAGGCCCTGTTTCAAAAGCCTTGGAAATGGCAGAGCTTCCTGTGAATTCCGCTACGGGGGAGATGACGAAACTGATGATGCAGGCGGGCCTTTCCATCGACAGGGAGAGTCTGCAGCAGATGTATCGGGAGATGATCAATCAGTCGACCGGCCAGATCTCCGATCTGGTAGACCTGCACAGGCTGGGGCTGCCGGTGACGGAAGAAAATCTGACGCAGCTGGAATCCTACAAAAACCTAACCCATCAGCTCTCCTCCGGGCTGGCGGACGTCTCAAAAGCCCTTCTGGATGTCCTCTCGCAGATGCAGGGGAGGGGAGATTCCCAGGGGGCTGCAGCCTTGTACCTGGAGCTGGCGGCGCTGTTGGAAGAAGATGGCGTCGGGAACGCCGGCGTGGGAGTCGACATCGCCTTAGAGGCGGGGCCTGCCGTCGAGGGGAATCCCGGCCGTACGGGAGAGTCGGCAATCCCGGCCAATTATGCGGATGTGGAGAGCATTTTGGAGACCGTATCCGAAGGCGGGCGGACAGAGGAAACTGCCGGAACGGAACCCGCAGGAACCGCTGTCAGGGAGCAGTATATAGAAGCTTTTTCAAAGATATTGCAGGGCGGCCAGTTGTCCCCCCAGGAGGAAATGACCCTTGTGGACGCCTGGATCCGGCAGGGCCTTGAGGCGAAGGACAGGAATCTTACGGATGCGCTGATGAGTCTGCCGGAAGTAAGACAGCTTTTGTCGGATCAGTTTCAAAAGCAATGGACCATTGCGCCGGAGCAGGTTGCGGATCCCAGGGAAGTGGAGAATCTCTATGGACGCCTGACGAAACAGTTTAAGGGAATGATGCAGGCGCTGGACAATGCGGGGCAGAGCCAGACCCAGGCTTTTCAGGGACTTACCAATCTGAGCCAGAATGTGGATTTTCTGAATCAGATCAATCACATGTATGCCTATGTGCAGCTTCCCCTGAGATTTCAGGAGGGCAGGGCCCAGGGAGACCTGTATGTGTATACGAACAAGAGAAACCTGGCTTCCGGCGACGGACCTGTTACGGCCCTGCTGCATCTGGATATGGAGCATCTGGGGCCGGTGGATGTCTATGTGAGCATGCAGATGGAGAAAGTGAGCACGAAGTTTTACGTCCAGGATGATGAGATGCTGGATTTCCTGGAGGTGCACATGGATCTTCTGACCTCGCGGCTGGAGAAGAGAGGATATTCCATGACGGTCCAGACCGCCGTGAAAAAGCCGGGAAAAGAGGAGGAAACCTCAGGTATCGGACCGGTTCTCGCACAGGCATCCCCAGGGCTTCTCATACAGACCCGCGGGTTTGACGTGAGGACCTGACAGCACGGCGGCGTGGACTGACTAAAAAAATGTATGACGAAGCGGGGATTCCTGGGCAAAGGCAGGTGCGAAACGGGGGAGGACTTATAGGATGGAGGAAAAAAAGAAGGTCAAGCAGGCGGTTGCCCTGGAATATAATCCTTCCGAGGACGCGCCGAAGGTGGTAGCCAGCGGACGGGGGATCGTGGCCGAAAAAATAATCGAGAAGGCGAAGGAGAGCGACGTGCCGATCCACAGGGACGACAAGCTGGCGGATACCCTGTCGCGCCTGGAGATTGGCGAGATGATACCTCCGGAACTCTACGAGGTTGTGGCGGAGATCTTAATCTTTGTGGATTCCATGGACAAATTAAAGGGGAAGATCAAATGACAGAAAATAACCGTCAGCTGGGGAACGACAAGGAGATTCTGGCGGCATCCTATCTGGAGAGCCGGGGAGTTGCCATTCTGGAGCGCAATTTCCGCTGTCGGCAGGGAGAAATCGATTTGATCGCCAGGGATGGGGAATATCTGGTGTTCGCGGAAGTGAAATATCGCAGGACGCGGGAAAAAGGCAGCGCGCTGGAGGCAGTGGGACCTGCGAAACAGGCGAAGATCTGCCGGGTGGCGGATTATTACCGGATGCTGCATGGCTTCGGGGATACGATCTGCGTGCGGTACGATGTGATCGGGATACAGGGAGAGGAAATTTTGTGGATTCCGAACGCGTTTCAACACAGGTACAGGACAACCCGCTGACCGGACATGGCGGAGCAGGAAAAGAAAAGGGATTTTGGGCAGAAAAGAGGACGGAAAAACCGCATGGAAAATGCGGCGGACAGGAGGGAAAAGTATGGACGAGGCTTGGACGGAGGAGATCGGAAAAGAGGATGCCGGCGAATTGATGGAACGGGAACTGCAGATCTGGAGCCTTTTTCCTGAAATGAGGGGACAGAAGCTTTCCCGGGACGTTCGCCTGGAACCGGTGCTGGACCTGGAACTCTGTGAGGGTATTCCGGTTCTGCGCTTTCCGGGACTTTCCCAGTGCGATTTTATAGAACATCTCATTACCACGAGGGCGGGAGGGGTCAGCACGGGAATGTTTTCCACCATGAACTTTACCCGATCCCTTGGGGATGATCCGGAGAACGTTAAAGAGAATTACCGCAGGGTGGCAAAGGCGATGCACTGCAGGTATGGGGACATGGTGGGGACGCGTCAGACGCATACGACGAATATCCGCAGGGTAACGGCTAAAGACAAGGGAAATGGCATTGCCCTGCGGGATGCTTATCATGACGTGGACGGTCTTGTGACGAATGTCCCGGGCATTGCGCTGGCCTGCTATGGGGCGGACTGTGTTCCGCTTCTCTTTGTAGACACTTGGGGGCATGCCATAGGGGTAGCGCATTCCGGATGGCGGGGAACCGCCGGGAACATGGCCGGGAAAATGGTCCGGCGCATGGAAGAAGAGTTTGGCACGGATCCGGCGGACCTGCGCGTCGCAATCGGCCCGTCCATCTGCCAGAGCTGTTATGAGGTGGACCAGAACGTTGCGGACGTCTTTTTAGAACTTCTGGGTGACTGCAGGGAGGAACTGGAGGCCGTGAGACGGACGAGGCGGTATCGCATGATGCGGGAAAACGGTCTCCGGAAACCCGTGGAGCCCGGCAAGGAAGCGGGGAAATATCAGCTGGATCTATGGCTTGTCAACTGGATCCTGCTGATACGGGCGGGGGTCAGCCCGGAACAGGTAGAAGTGACGGACCTGTGTACCTGCCACAATCCCGGAATTCTGTTTTCCCATCGCGCAAGCAAGGGAAAACGGGGCGGGTTCGGAGCATTTCTAAAGATACGGGAAGGAGTGTAAACATGGTTTCAATTTTAGTGTGCGATGACGACAGGGAAATCGTGGACGCCATAGAGATTTATCTTTCCCAGGAAGGTTATCATATTTTTAAGGCATATGATGGAGAGCAGGCGCTGGACATCCTGGGAAGGGAAAATATCCAGCTGCTGATCATGGACGTGATGATGCCGAAACTGGATGGCATACGCGCCACCCTGAAAATTCGAGAATACAGCAGCATCCCCATTATCATCCTGTCCGCGAAGTCGGAGGATACGGATAAGATACTGGGATTAAACGTGGGGGCGGACGATTACATTTCCAAACCTTTTAATCCGCTGGAGCTGGTGGCCAGGGTTAAGTCTAATCTGAGGAGATATACTTCCCTGGGAGGCATGAACGGGGAGGGCGGGAAATCCCAGTATCAGGTGGGAGGCCTTGTCATCAACGTGGAGAACAAACAGGTTACTGTGGACGGGGAACCGGTGAAGATGACGCCCATCGAGTACAGCATCCTCCTGCTCTTGATGAAGAATCCGGGAAAAACTTTCTCGATCAATGAAATCTATGAGAGCATCTGGAACGAAGAGGCGATCGGAGTGGATAATACGGTGGCCGTACATATTCGTCATATTCGGGAGAAGATTGAAATCAACCCCAAGGACCCGAAATACCTGAAGGTAGTGTGGGGGGTCGGCTATAAAGTGGACAAGGGACAGCAGTGATGGAGGAAAGGAAGAGCAAAAATAAGATTCCTGTTTTTAAGAGATTGCTCCTGGGGCTGGTGCAGCATCTTGCGGCAGCCCTGGTTTTAGTGTGCGCGGCGGGAATTCTTTATAATTCCTTTATCCCTGTGGAGACCGTCAACGGGCCGAAATTGTACCGTCTGGATCCCTTTGCACAGAAGACGTCCTTTGAAGAATCAGAGGTGTTCCAGGATCTGTTCCAGACTTCCGTGCAGGATGTCATTCATTTGGCGGCCCTCCGGGATCAGATGGAGACAGACGGTATTTTTGAATCCGAAAAAGTGATCGATGTGACGGATTTTCTGAAACGCTTTGGGAAAAATGACCGGGAATACGGAGAAATTACCGTGCGGTACACCCTGGAAGATCTGATCAAATGGGGAAGATACGGCGTGGAGTACCGGAGCCGTGTGATGAGTCTCTCGGATTTCGTAAACTATTATGGACAGGCCTGCGCTCCGGAAAATTTTGCCCTGGACAGCGGCGGTTCCCTTTATTTCCGGGGGTATCAAAATACCAGATCCAGCAAAGAAAGTTCAGGGGAGAAGCCGGATACTAAGCTGGAGGAAGAGATGGCGCAGTACAGCGTCAGCCAGCTGGAGGACATGGCTTTCTCTTACATCATGAGTACGGTGGGGGACGGCATCAGTATCAACCGGGAGGATGACGGAAGCCTGACGGTATATCTGAATACGCTGACTTGCCGCTATCAGACGACGGACCGAAAGAACAGCCTTTTTGAGTGCGTGGACAACTGGGCGGATTTCCTGCAGCTGCAGAATAACGTTTCGGACGCCATAACGATATTGAATGATAATTACGATCTGTATCAGAGATGCATCGCCGCCTATGCGGAGGGAAACAGCAATGTGAAATATGTCGTGCGGATGCAGACGGCGCAGGGCGGCAGGGAGACCTATTCCAATATTTCCGCACTGGAGGATATGGACGAGGAAAGCCTCACGGAATATTTTGCGGATTACAGGCGGTACTTGATTTATTATCCGGACAGTCTGGAATCCATGGGAAACACGGCGCTGACGGAGAAAGAAATATACGAGTACATGAACCAGGCGCATTATTCCTATCCCGACGACGTCTATATGTGGATCGCGGTGGATGCCTCTTACAAGGTGGGAGGGGACGCTTTCTATTATGCGAACACGGTGTTTGAGGATGTGGTTCCCTATGCAGCCCTGATCCTGACGGTCATGATCGCCCTGGGACTGGTTTGGCTGGGAATCGGATTGTACCTGACGGTTACCGCTGGCGAGATCATCCTGGAGGAGGGCGGCGTAGAATATTATCTGAATTTCTTTGACCGTATCTGGACAGAGGTGCAGATCCTGCTGGCTGCAGTCTGCGGATATGGAGCGTACAGGGGATATTTGTTCCTGCGCCGGATAACGGAGCTTTTCTGGAATCATTATGTGGAGCAGGCAGGGGGCTGGGAAGCCAATGAGATTTATCTGCAGTTCGGCTGCTTTGCGCTCTATGGCTTTCTTGTAAGTATCTTTTTGAGCCTCTTTTGGTACAGCCTGATCCGAAGGCTGAAAGTGGGGAATCTTTATCGGGACAGCCTGGTCCATTTTTGTGTCTCCGGCGCGTCCAAGCTGCTGGGATTGGTGCTGCGCCATCGAAACTCCGTGATCAGCGTACTGCTGCCGTATAATATTTTTCTGTTGGTGAACCTGTTTGCAGTGCTGGGCATCAGCAATTTAGAGAGCAATGCGGCCAAAAAGATTCTCTTGTTTGGGATTGTGGTTCTGGACGCCCTGATCGGAATGATGCTGTTTAAGAATCATGCGGAACACAATGACATTATAGACGGAATTAAAAAAATACAGTCCGGAGAAGTCAGTTTTAAGCTGAACGTAAACGATCTTCACGGCATGAACCGGGACATGGCGGACGCGGTGAACAATATCGGGGAGGGAATTGACAATGCGGTGAGGACCAGCATGAAGGACGAGAGGCTAAAAACGGATTTGATCACCAATGTCTCCCATGACATTAAGACGCCGCTGACCTCCATCATCAACTATGTGGATCTGCTGAAACGGCAGGATATTCAGACGGAGCCTGCGCGGAGTTATATCGGGATCCTGGAAAATAAGTCGCAGAGGCTGAAGGAACTGACGGACGACCTGGTAGAGGCATCCAAGATTACGTCCGGAAATATTGAATTAAATATGGAAGCATTGGATATGAGCGAACTGCTGCAGCAGACCATCGGGGAATTTTCCGAAAAACTGGAGGAAAAGAATCTGCAGGCGGTCACGGAATTTGATGATACCCCCGCCGTTGTCTACGCGGACAGCCGGAGAATGTGGCGGATCGTGGAAAATCTCTTCAACAATATCTGCAAGTATGCCATGGAGGGCACCCGGGTCTATGCCCAGATCCGCGTGGAAAATGGAGAAGTCAGCCTGTTTTTGAAAAATGTGTCCCAGGCTTTCATGAATGTTCATGCCGACGAGCTTACGGAGCGCTTTATCCGGGGGGACAGTTCCAGGAGCACGGAGGGAAGCGGACTGGGCCTGTTTATCGCAAAAAGCCTGACGGAGGTTCAGGGAGGAACTTTTGAGATCCAGCTGGATGCGGACCTCTTTAAGGTAAAAATCGTCTTCCCTTTGTATGAAAAACCGGAGAAGACAGAAGAGAAGCCGGATCTGAACCGGCTTCTGTCCGAAGAGCTCCAGGAAGGGGAATAAAAAATTATTCCACGTCCATATTGGAGCGATTGTTGTAGGCTTCCAGAATACTGTGTATTTTTTCCGTGGTGGCCATGACTCCCGCCATGGAGGCGTCGTGGTTCATAAAGTCGATGATGGAGGCGATGAACTTGCTCATGTCCGCTTCGACGAAATAAGGCCTGCTGTAGAGCTCGGAGGGAAGATAAGTCAGGTCCGTGGTGATGACCTTGTCAAAGTATCCCTGTTCATAAGCCTTGTCAAAGGCGGCAAGTCCGTCCGTAAAGAGGCCGAAAGTGGTGCAGATAAACACCCTGCGGGCGTTCATGCCTTTCAGCTGTTTTGCGGTGTCCAGCATGCTGCCGCCGGAGGAGATCATATCGTCGATGATGATGATATCTTTTCCGTCGATGTTTTCCCCCAGAAATTCATGGGCCACGATGGGATTTTTTCCGTTGACGATCACGGAGTAATCTCTCCGTTTATAGAACATGCCGGTGTCCACGCCCAGGACGCTGGCGAAGTAGATCGCCCGGTCCAGGGCGCCCTCGTCAGGGCTGATCACCAGGAGGTGTTCTTTGTCCACCAGAAGATCCTGCTCCGAGTTGAGCAGGGCCTTGATGAACTGGTAGGGGGGAAGAAAATTGTCAAAGCCGCTTAGAGGAGTGGAGTTCTGCACTCTGGGATCGTGGGCGTCAAAAGTGATCAGGTTGGAGACCCCCATATCCCGAAGTTCTTCCAGCGCAAAGGCACAGTCCAGGGATTCCCGTCCGTTTCTCTTGTGCTGACGCCCTTCATAGAGGAAAGGCATGATCACGTTGATCCGGTGGGCCTTTCCGTTGCAGGCGGCGATGACGCGCTTTAAATCCTGATAGTGGTCGTCAGGGGACATGTGGTTTGTGTAGCCGTTCATATCGTAGGTGATGCTGTGGTTGCACACGTCCACCAGGATAAAGAGATCCTTTCCGCGGATGGATTCATAGAACACCGCTTTTCCCTCCCCGCTTCCGAAGCGGGGAGTGTCCGCCTTTACCAAATAATTGCTTTCAATGTAGCCGTGAAAGGCAGGGTCGTTCTTCACCTTGTCATTGTGGACGCTCTTCCGAAATTCAACCAAATAATTGTTGATCCGGCGTGCCATCCGCGCCGCGGACGGCAGGGCCACAATTTTAAGAGGGGCTACGGGCATCGCGTTTTCCAGTTCTTGTAAATCAGGCATGTTTTTCTCTCCGGTTGTTATGCTTTCAGAATGTTTGACTGCGTTTTTGGCTTCATGATGTATAAAACAGCGCCGAAATATTTTCCGCTTATAATGTAACATTCCGCTATCGACACGTCAAGCAATTTCGGGTATACTACATATAACAACAGTTCAGCCAGCCGACGGTATCGGCGAAAGATCGTGCTTGCACGGAATCTTTCGCCGGACCGACGGCTGAGGGAACGCCGCCTTATGAGCAAAGGAAGGCGCGAAGCGCCGGGGAGCGCGCCAGCGCGGCTTTGCGAATAAAAGGCG
>CANQEV010000061.1 GCA_947595925.1 uncultured Acetatifactor sp.
CGGGGTGAGGGACGCGCTGCGGGAATTTTGCGGCAGGGAAGAAGTCCTGCTCTCCGAGGAATCCCCGGAAAGCGCCGGTGATGCAATCCACAGGCCCTTGGAATCCCAGTTGCCCTTTGAAAAAAACCCGGAAAGCGCCGATGATGCGATAAGAGCCTCTGTGAAAAACGGGTCGGCAGGGGGATGTGACGGGCAATTTTCTCTGGTGCGGTATGTCAGGCTTTCGAAAAACGGCGGGATCTCCGAAAACACCAATGCGGGCCTTCCCCTGGCGAGGGGGGAGTACATCGGGCTCCTGGACCACGACGACGTGCTGACGGCGGACGCCCTCCAGTGCATGGCGGAGGTGATACTGGGGAAGGAAAACTCCGGGGAAATGGGGGACGCCTGTCAAACCGGGGTAAAGCTCTTGTATTCGGATGAGGACAAGTGGAACGGGGAAGAGAACGGCTTCTATGAGCCCAATTTTAAGGAAGGTTTTAATTTGGACCTGCTGCTCTCTAACAATTACATTTGCCATTTTCTTGTCTTGGAGAGGGAATTTTTCCGGGAATTAAAGCTCCGGAAGGAGTACGACGGGGCCCAGGACTACGACCTGGTCCTCCGGGCGGCGGAGAGGCTTGGGGGCGGGGCGGCTGTCCGGCATATTCCGAAAGTCCTGTATCACTGGCGTTGCCACAGCGCTTCCACGGCAGAGAATCCCCGGAGCAAGACCTACGCCTACGAGGCGGGGCGAAGGGCCCTGCAGGACTACGCGGACCGAAACGGCCTGAACGCCCGGGCGGTGAACCTGAAGCATGTGGGGTTCTATCGCCTGGAATATCTCCCCGGTGTGGGGTTCTATCGCCTGGAATATCTCCCCGGGGAGAAACCTGCGCTGTGGCAGAAGCCTGAGAGAGGAACAGCTGCAGCGGTGCAGGAACCTGAAAACAGTATTTTCGAAGCGGGGCAGAAGCCTGAGAGAGGGACATTTGCAGCGAAGCAGGAGTCCGGGGATATGACATTCGCGAAACTGTCCCCGGAGGGCGATACCCCTGATAGTTTGCTGCCTCCGGTTCTGCTTCAGCGCCCGGATCTTGGCGCGGTGGGCGGGAGAGTGACGGCTGGAAGAAATTACCGCCCCTCCCCGCGGGAACAAGCGGCATATCCGGATGTCAGGCTGAAAAAAGGCTGCCTGGCGGGGGGCCGCATGGACCTGACGGGCAGGGTGTACTATTACGGCCTGAAGCCCGGCTACAGCGGGTATCTTCACCGGGCGGTTCTGACCCAGGACGCGGAGGCCGTGGACATCCGCTGCATCTGCGCGGCCGAAGACTGCCGGAAGCTTTTTGAGGAGGCCACGGGCATCCCCTATGTGACGCGGCCGGGGAGTCAGTGGTTTGACAGCTCTGTGATCCCGGCGGAGGCGGATGTGGCGCAGCTCAGCATCCGGTTCGGACAGGCCCTCCGGCAGCAGGGCAGGAGGATCCTCTGGGATCCGGGGCAGGAAGGGAGCGAGATATGACGGAGATCACGGTGGTGATTCCAAATTATAAAGGGATTCGGTTTATCCGGGATTGTCTGACGGCGCTCTACGCCCAGGATCCCGGAACGCCGGATTATGAGGTCGTGGTAGTGGACAACGCCTCCGGCGACGGCAGCGTGGAGTTGATCCGGCGGGAGTTTCCGCAGGTAAAACTGATCTGCCTGCAGGAGAACACGGGCTTCTGCCATGCGGTAAATGTGGGAATCCAGGAGAGCAGCGCTCCCTATGTGGTCCTTTTGAACAATGACACGAAGGTTTTTTCGGATTTTCTGTTGAGATTGTATGAGACGGCGCGAAAGGACCCGAAAATTTTTTCCGTCAGCGCCGCCATGCGCATGTGGGACGCACCTGATCGAATGGACGACGCAGGAGATCAGTACTGCATTTTGGGCTGGGCGTTTGCAAGGGGAAAGGGAAAACCCTTCGCAAAATACAGCGAGAGAAAAACGGTTTTTTCCGCCTGCGGCGGAGCGGCGCTCTACAAGCGCGGTATTTTGGAGAAGATCGGTCTGTTTGACGAGAGACATTTTGCCTATCTCGAAGATCTGGACCTGGGTTACCGGGCGAGGATACACGGATATGAGAATGTCTATGAGCCCGCCGCCGGAGTGATCCATTACGGCAGCGCGTCCACGGGTTCCCGGTATAATGAATGGAAGACCCGCCGGGCGGCCGCGAACAGCGTCTATGTAATCGCAAAGAACATGCCACTTCTGCAGATCCTCTTGAACTTCCCGTTTTTAATGGCAGGATTTCTCATAAAATACCTGTTTTTTGTGAAGAAAAAGATGGGAAGACTATATCTGCAGGGGTTGATGGACGGACTGCGCATGAGTGCTGCGAGGGAAGGCAGGTCGAAGAAAACGGTTTTTCGTTTTCGCAACCTGATCCATTATCTTGAGATTGAGTGGAGGCTGATCCAGGGAATTTTTGCCAGATAATCAGAATTCCTTGAAAAAGAGAGAAGACAAAAAATATGTCACATTCTTACGAAATCTTAAGAATTATCTTCATAAATTCTTAAATTGTCAATGCGCAGTCTGTGAATTATAATGTATTAAGTGGTGGATTGTCTGTGAAAGGGCTGTACAAAGGGGAAAGATGATTAAGGACAATCAAAAGGTGTTCAACAGACTGCTGGTTTTGATCGATGCTGTTATCACCGCGGTTTCGTTGATCCTGAGTTATCTCTTCAAATTTTATATTTTGAACAACGGCCCGGGCGTCGGCGTGCTCCCCCTGGGGTCCTATATATCGCTGTTGATCTTTATCGTCCCCGGATATATGGTCCTGTATTACCGTCTGGGCGTCTATACCCCCAGGCGCGCGGTGAAGCGGAGATTTGAGATCTTTGACATCATCAAGGCGAATACTGTGGGAATGGCGCTGCTGATTATCGTGTTGTACATGGTAGTCAGGGAGTTCAATTTTTCCAGATCCGTGATGTTGTTCTTTTATCTCCTGAACTGCTTTTTGACGGGACTCTCCAGGGTAGTGCTTCGGAAATCCCTGCAGTCGATCCGGAAGAAGGGATATAACGTAAAACACATTCTTCTGGTTGGGTATTCCAGGGCTGCGGAGGCGTATGTGGACCGTATCCTGGACAATCCGCAGTGGGGATATTCCGTGAGCGGGTTCCTGGATGACCATGTGCCGACGGAGGCCCTCTATAAGGGCGTCAAGGTGCTGGGGACCATCGAACTTCTCCCGAAGATGCTGGAGGAGAACGACTGGGACGAAGTGGCGATCACCCTTTCCCTGAAAGATTACGATTATCTGGAAGAGATTGTGAGGATATGTGAGAAGACGGGCGTGCACACAAAGTTCATTCCCGACTACAACAGCCTGATACCTACCAGGCCTTACACGGAGGATCTGATGGGACTGCCGGTTATCAATATCAGGTACGTCCCGCTCTCCAACACGGGAAATATGGTTCTGAAGCGGACGATGGACATCGTGGGTTCTCTGTTTGGGATTGTGATAACCTCCCCCATCTTGCTTCTGTGCGCCATTCTGGTAAAAATCTCCAGCCCCGGGCCCATCATCTTCCGGCAGGAGAGGGTTGGCCTGCATAATAAGACCTTTTTTATGTATAAATTCCGAAGTATGGCACAGCAGGATCCGGCTGAGGAGAAAAAGGCCTGGACGACAAGAAATGATCCCAGAGTCACGGGCATCGGTAAGTTCCTCCGCAGAACGAGCCTGGACGAACTTCCGCAGCTGTTCAATATTCTGAAAGGGGATATGAGCCTTGTGGGGCCGAGGCCAGAGAGGCCGTTGTTTGTGGAGAAGTTTAAGGAGGAGATCCCCAGGTATATGATCAAACACCAGGTCCGCCCGGGACTTACCGGCTGGGCCCAGGTCAACGGGTATCGCGGGGACACGTCTATCCGAAAGAGGATTGAATACGATATTTACTACATTGAAAACTGGAGCTTTTGGTTTGACATAAAGATTATTATCATGACGTTTTTTACGGGATTTATAAACAAAAACGCAATTTAAGAGGAGAGGTATCATGTCGACGAATTATGACCAGAGAAGTACAACGGCGCAAAACAGGAGAACGTCCGGGAGAAAGACAAAAGCAAAAAAATCCAAGATGGCAAAGACCGTCATATTCTTGGTGGAATTGATCATCATCGCGGTGATGCTGACAGTTCTCTATGTGGTGACAAGAGTTACAAGATCTGACGAGACCGGTATCAAAATCGAGGTTTTGGATGAGGGAAATCTGGAAATTCCCCATGAGGTCCAGCAGAGCGAGGCTATGAAGGGATATCGGAACATCGCGCTGTTCGGCGTGGATATCAGCAAGGGGAAGACGGACGCGGAGGGTCAGGTCGTCGATCTGCTTCCGGCAGGAACGCTCAGGGACAGCGGTCTGCTGAAAGGCTTTCGAAGCGACACCATCATGATCGCCAGCATCAATCAGGACACAGGGGACATCAAGCTGGTCAGCGTTTACCGCGACACCTTTTTAAACCTCGGCGATTCCTACAGCAAGTGCAACGCGGCCTATGCCACGGGAGGCGCGGAACAGGCCGTAAAGATGCTGAACACGAATCTGGACATGGATATCAAGGATTTTGTGACAGTCAGCTATTGGGCGCTGGTGGAAGTGATCGACGCTCTGGGCGGCGTATATATTGACGTTGACAAGAGTGAACTTCCCCATCTGAACAACTACGGGATCAGCATCGGCAAGACGATGGACGTTCGCTATGAACCGCTGACTAGCCCCGGGTACCAGCTGGTGAGCGGCATCCAGGCAGCCGGTTACTGCCGGATCCGCGCAGTCGGCAATGATTTTGCCAGGGCGGAGCGGCAGCGGGAGGTTCTGAAAGCCATAGAGGCCCAGGCGAAGAAATCGGATCTGGATACCCTCCTTACCGCTTTTGAGAATGCTCAGAGGGATATCTACACCAGCCTTCAGCCGGACGAGATAGTTTCCCTGATATCGGATCTCTGGAGTTACCAGATCGCGGATGAAGGGGGATTCCCTCTGGAGGAGAGCCGTTCCGTAAGAAATATGGGGGCAAAGGGAAGCTGCGTTGTGCCGGAGGATCTGGAGGCCAATGTGGTGTGGCTCCATCAGTTTTTGTTTGACGATGAGGATTATACCGTCACGGGCAACGTGAAAGAGGCCAGCGATTACATCAAAACCTTCTCCTCAAAGTATCCAAAACAATAGAAGACGGGTAGATAAGAGGAGCCTTTCGGGGCTCCTCTTTTGGGAAGTGAAATGAAGATAGACGTGATCATACCGGTGTATAAACCGGGAAGAGAATTGTTTCTGCTGCTGGACCGGCTCTCGAAACAGACGGTTCCAGCAGATCGCATTATTCTGATGAATACCGAGGAACGCTATTTTGAAGAGGCGGTCTATGGCACGGATTTTCCAACAAGATACCGCAACGTGCAGGTCTTCCACCTCTCAAAAAGGGAGTTCGACCACGGCGGAACGAGACGGCAGGGCGTGCAGAAGTCCAAAGGGGACGTCTTTGTGATGATGACCCAGGACGCCGTGCCGGCGGATGAATTTCTCTTGGAAAAACTGACGCGGAATCTTTCAGGACAGGTGGCGGCGGCTTATGCGCGCCAGCTTCCCCGGGAGGACAGCAGCGTGCTGGAGAAGATTTCCAGACAGTTCAATTACCCGGAGACCTCCCGGAAGAAAGGGCTTCAGGATCTGGATGAACTGGGGATCAAGACCTACTTCTGTTCGAATGTATGCGCCGCGTATCGGCGGGATATCTATGAAGAACTGGGGGGATTTCCCAGACACACGATTTTTAATGAAGATATGATTTATGCTGCAAAAGCGGTAAAAGCGGGATATCTGATCTCCTATGAGGCCCAGGCCCAGGTCGTCCACTCCCACAATTACACCTGCATGCAGCAGTTTCACAGGAATTTCGATCTGGGCGTCTCCCAGGCGGAGCATCCGGAAGTCTTCGGCGGGATCAAATCCGAGTCCGAGGGAAAAAAACTTGTGAAAGCCGCGAAAATCTATTTCAAGGAAAACGGTCAGAATGGCCGGATCCTGGGATTTTATCTGCAGTGCGGCTTTAAGTACGCGGGCTATCTTCTTGGAAAAAATTTTAAAAAATTGCCGAAAAAAATGGTTTTATGGGCGTCGGACAATAAATCGTACTGGATGGAAAAATCATAATCTTTTCATAAGAGCGACACAAAACCTACACAATTCGAAGGTAAACTGATCTCATGAAAGGAAGGAAAAGATTCCGGACTTCCAGAATATATTTCAGAAAGGGGAATGTATTATGTACGAGAACGAATTTTATTCCAACGGGGAACGTTATCAGTCGGCTGCTTCTGGGGACCAGAAGGCGCAGGCTTCCGATACACAGCGGCAGGATGAGAGCAATCGTTATTTCGACAGGGTGGATGAGAGCAGCCGCCATTATCAGAGCGATACCTGGTCGGGGGCGAATCCCTATCCCACGGAGCCTGAGAAAAAACAGAAACAAAAAAAGAACGGCAAGGGAACCGGATTTTTCAGGAAAGCGGTCTGCGCCGTGGCGCTGGCTGCAATCTTCGGCTCGGTAGCCGGGGGGACGTTTTACGGGATCTGCAAACACACGGGCGTGTTTGACGTACAGGAGTCCAGGCTTTCCACCTCCCAGCAGCTGCCCCAGGAGGGCGTGATGAAGCCTGCCGAGCCAAATGCGAATTCTGAGATCAAAGATGTCAAGACGGATACCGCGGCATTGGTATATGACTATTCCGAGATGCTGGAGGAAGTGACCCCGGCCGTGGTGACGATCCAGAACACCTGCGTTGTGAACGAGCCCACCTTCTGGGGACAGTACATGACCAGAGAAGGAGTGGGGAGCGGCACGGGCATCATCATCGGAGAGAATGACACGGAACTTCTGATCGCCACAAACCAGCACGTTGTTGCGGACACCGTAAAGCTGGAGATCACCTTTATCGACGGGACTACCGTGGAGGGCAAGGTGAAGGGCCAGGATGCGGAGATGGATCTGGCGGTGGTCGCCATTGCGCTCAATGACATGAAGCAGGAGACCAAGGATGCCATCGCCATTGCAAAGCTGGGCGAGAGCGATCAGTTAAAGATCGGGCAGCCCGTGGTAGTGATCGGCAACGCCCTGGGGATCGGCATCTCCGCGACGGACGGCATCATCAGCGGACTGAACCGGGAGATGACTTCCGAGGACGGTACTACCGGAACCTTTATCCAGACGAACGCTGAGGTCAACCACGGCAACTCCGGCGGCGCGCTTTTGAACGCCCAGGGCGAGGTCATCGGCATCGTGTCCGGCAAGATTGACGACGTGGAGGTAGAGGGCATGGGCTACGCGATCCCCATCGACGCCGCCAGCGACATTATCTCCGAGCTCAAGGAACGCACCACCAGGACGGATAAGGTGGGCGACGAGGAGAGAGGCTATCTGGGCGTGACCCTCCAGACCGTGACCAACGAGGCGATGGTTTACTACAATATGCCCAGCGGCGCGTATATCGTGGAAGTGACGGACGACAGCGCGGCGGATAAGGCCGGGATCGTTCACGGCGACGTGATCACCAAGGTGGACGGAGAGAGAGTAACCTCCAAGGAACAAGTGGTGGATATCCTGGAGTACTACAAGGTCGGAGAGACCGTGAAGATCACCATCCAGAGACAGGAGACAGGGGAATATGTGCCCCACGAGCTCACCATCACTCTGGGGGAGAGACCGGAATAAGGGGCAGGCTCTTGCGAAAGGAGTTTTAGTCTATGGTGAGTCTGCGTGAAGTGGACCGCAGCAATTTTGATGAATGCCGCGGGCTGGAAAGGAAAATTTCACTGTTTGTTGGAGATGCGGACTGTTGCCTGGCGGAGGCATATCTCTTCAGGGAGTACGCCACCGCCTACGCTATCTATCAGGATAAAACCGTTGTCGGCCTTGTCATTATTATGGACAGGCCCGAGGAAAGCGACAAGTTCTATTCTTTTACGGACCTGTTCATTGCGGATGACTATCAGGGAAAGGGCTATGGCAAAGGGGCGGTTCAGGCAATTATAGAAAAATTGCGTCATGAAAAAAAGAGGAGCGCTGTTGAAATACAGGTTCACAAAGCAAATGCCATTGCTAAAAATATCTACCTGCAAAGTGGTTTTGTGAAGATCAAAGACTCCGATTCTGACAATGATTTTGAAGTCATGAGGCTTGCACTCTGACAAGCTGAAGGAGCAGATAATGGCCGTGGAACGAATGATTCCACGGCCTTATGCATTAAAATTTTCTGTATTGCAACTCTGTATTTTCACTATAGCGCCCCGCCTCTATACCTGCCGAAACCGCTCCTTTTCGCTCTTTACAACAAATGCCGGATTTGTTAGAATAGTTACAACAGTTCAGCCAGCCGCCGAACTTCTGGAAAAATCGTGCTCGCACGAATTTTTCCGGAAATTTGGCGGCTGAGGGAGCGCCATCCTATGAGCAAAGGGAGCTGCGAAGCAGCGGGAAGCGCGTCAGCGCGGCTTTGCGAATGGCGCGAGCTGAACTGTTGTGGAGAGGGAGGGAGCGCCATCCTATGAGCAAAGAGAGCTGCGAAGCAGCGGGAAGCGCGTCAGCGCGGCTTTGCGAATGGCGCGAGCTGAACTGTTGTGGAGAGGGAGGGAGCGCCATCCTATGAGCAAAAGGAGCGCGTCAGCGCGGGTTCTTTCATTTTAACGTTTGGAGGCTGTATGTCGGAATATCAGGATGAAACAAAGGAACTTCAAGATCAGGAAGAAGGCGGCGATTCCGGGGAAACTCTGACCGGAAAGGCCAGCGACTCCCATGGGGACGCCTCCGCCACTTCCCGGGCGGGAAAGAGCGACAACGCGGAATATGAGGACGTCTGTTTTATCTGCCGTCGGCCGGAGAGCAAGGCCGGGCGGATGTTCAGGCTGCCGAATCACATCTGCGTGTGCGACGACTGTATGCACAAAACCATGGAGACGGTGAGCCAGTTCGACTATCAGGGCATGCTGAACAACCCGGATTTCCAGGATCAGATGAAGCAGTTCACCGGGCAGAAAGGCTTCCCCAATATCAGCTTTGTGAACCTGGCGGATCTCCAGGGAGACGGCGGGATCCCCAACAAACAAAAATTAAAAAAGAAAAAGCCCAAGGAAAAGCAGGAGCCCGTCCTGGATATCCATAACATCCCCGCTCCCCATAAGATCAAGGCCAGCCTGGACGAATATGTGGTGGGACAGGAGCACGCAAAGAAAGTGATCTCCGTCGCCGTCTATAATCACTATAAGCGCGTAGCCACCAACACGATGGACGAGATCGAGATCGAAAAGTCAAATATGCTGATGATCGGGCCCACCGGATGCGGCAAGACTTATCTGGTAAAGACCCTGGCAAAGCTTTTGGACGTGCCCCTCGCCATCGCGGACGCCACCTCCCTCACGGAGGCGGGGTATATCGGCGACGATATCGAGAGCGTGGTGAGCAAGCTCCTGGCAGCGGCAGACAATGACGTAGAGAAGGCGGAGCGGGGCATCATCTTTATCGACGAGATCGATAAGATCGCAAAGAAGAAGGAGACCCGGAGCCGCGACGTCAGCGGCGAGAGCGTGCAGCAGGGGATGCTGAAGCTCCTGGAGGGCGCGGAGGTGGAGGTTCCCGTGGGTGCCAACAGCAAGAACGCCATGGTTCCCCTGGCTACGGTGAACACCCGGAACATCCTCTTTATCTGCGGCGGCGCATTCCCGGACCTGGAGGACATCATCAAGGAGAGGCTGACAAAGTCCGCCTCCATCGGCTTTGGCGGCGAACTGAAGGACAAGTATGACAAGGACAAGAATCTCCTTTCCAAGGTCACGGTGGAGGATATCCGGAACTTTGGCATGATCCCGGAGTTCATTGGCAGACTCCCGATCCTCTTTACCTTAGAGAGCCTGAGCAAGGAGATGATGATCCGAATCCTGAAGGAGCCGAAAAACGCGATCCTGAAGCAGTACCAGAAGCTTCTGGAGCTGGACGAGGTAAAGCTGGAGTTTACGGATGACGCCCTGGAGAGCATCGCGGAGAAGGCGATGAAGCGGGATACCGGCGCCCGCGCCCTGCGCTCCATCATCGAGGAATTTATGCTGGATATCATGTACGAGATACCGAAGGACGACAATATCGGAAAGGTCACGATCACGAGGGAATACATCGAGGGCTCCGGCGGCCCGTTGATCGAGATCCGGTCCAATCTGGCGATCGAGGGCCCCGGCGTTTGACCTGGGTACATGCAGGAAAGATTCATGGCAATTTAACTGCATCGTTGACAAACAGATATGGTATGAGAGTGCTCAATAACAGAAGCATTATGTTGCTGATATGTTCTTATTAAAATAAATTACAGAGGAGGTCAATTTATGTTTGACGAATTATCAGAATGGCTCAATACTAAAATAAATCACAGAGAAGGTCGATTATTTATGTTTGACGAATTATCAGAATGGCTCGATACTGTATTGGAGGCTGAAATTTCGGATGATGATGATGTGACAGCATTTGGTTTTAATCTGTGTGATGATGGGGATTGCTGCTGGTCGATGGAATTAGTCGGGGCTTCAGATATTTCTGTCGGTGACACCTGGCGGCTCGATGATATGCCGGACTTTGATACAAGGGAAAACCTGTTCCGTTGGAAAAAAGAGGCGGAATGGGAGGAAATACTTGCAGATGTGATCAATGCCTTAAAAGAGTATCTGCAAAATGGCAAATATGCTGATACATTAAAATCAAGAGTGGGCGTTGGCGTAGAGTATAATTTTCATTGGCTAGAATAAAAAGAAGAGGCCGAAGCCTCCTCTTTTTTTGCAAATGAAACTTATACTTTAAGACGATAGGGTTGTTAATATTTTTGCTAGTTTGTAAAAGGAAGATGATTGTTAAATGAGAATTGCTGCGTATCAATTTGCGGTATCTGGAAATATTAGTGAGAATTACAAAGAAATAGAAAAAGCAATATATCTTGCCAAAAATGAGGATGTTCATTTGATCATATTTCCTGAATGTTCATTAACAGGGTATCCCCCGAGAAATATAGCTAATTCGTCATGTGTTGATTTTAATCTTGTTCACATAATGTGTGAAAAACTTCAATCAATTGCTGACGAAAATAATATTTCCTTTATTATTGGGACTATATTCAAGGAAAAAGAAATCTACAATAGAGCAATGTTGTTTCAGCCTAATAGTCAAATCAAATTCTATGACAAGCGCGCCTTGTGGGGATGGGATAA
>CANQEV010000062.1 GCA_947595925.1 uncultured Acetatifactor sp.
ATAAAGAAAAACTGTGTGATTGGGAAGAGGTTTCGGCCTCTTCCTTTTATTTTGCCAACTATAATTTTACACTAACTCCTGCTCTTTTCACGGATGCTTTTTGGGGGCCATTCGCAAAGCCGCGCTTTCTGCGCCGCTTCGCTGCGCACTTTGCTCATAAAATGGCGTTCCCTCAGCCGTCATATCGGCGAAAGATCTCGTGCAAGCACGATCTTTCGCCGATATTGACGGCTGGCTGAACTATTGCTATAGGTAGTGGAGTGCGATGGCCAGATTCAGGTAGGCCGCGAAGGTGAGCCAGATCAGGTACGGAATCAGAAGTTTTCCCGCCAGGCTGCTGATCGCTCCAAACTGCCGTATCAGCATATAGACCAGATACCACAGGATGAGCAGCCAGAGAAACGCCGGAAGGTAGGCGTTCCACCGGAAAAACAGCACGGACCACCCAAGGTTAAACAACAGCTGCACAAGATACAGCTTGAGTGCGGATGTACTCTGCGGGCTCCCTGAGACATACACCAGATACGCCGCGATTCCCATCAATACAAACAGGATCGTCCATACAACAGGAAAAACCCAGCCTGGCGGCGCCAGCGGCGGCCGATAAAGCTGGGCATAATCCTCCTGAACATTCGGCGTTAGCAGCACGGACAAAAGTCCGGTTCCCAGGGAAACCGCCAGACTGACGATCAGCGCTTTCCATTGGATCTTCATAGACATCCCCCCATAAGTCCTCTCTTTTTAACCTATGCGCCGGGGGATGGCCAATATTCTGCCGCCTACACGAACCCTTTCATTTCCTGCATGAAATCCTCTTCGATCTTAATGATCTGTTTTGCCACATCGTGGGCCCTCTCGTCCGCGTCAGGGTACTTGTTCACATACTCGCTGACAGACTGGATGCCCATGTTGCAGCCGTCCATCATCAGTTTTGCGACCTCGCTGTCGTCCGGGTGCATGGTCATCTTCATCCAGGTCCCCATCTTCGCACCCATCTCCGCCATCATGCTGGGATTTTTCTCCTCACCGCCGTACTCTCCAAGCATCTTCGCGATGTCCTTTTCGATCCCGGTGTGCTTCTCCCCATAGGCTTCCAGGAGATCGTTCAGCTTCTCGTCCTTCGTATATTGGCGCACCTGTTTCACGCTGTCCTGCGCCATCTGGCAGCCGCTGCTGCACTCCCTGAGGAGCTCCACGGTATGCTTGTCATTCATCTCCATCTTCTTACCTCCAGTGATCTTGATCTTTTTCCATCATTATCCCCGGAAGCAAAAAAATTATTCTTCCTGTTCCTCCTCCAAAAGCGTTTTAATGTCCAGGATCTTCCATTCGCCGTCCAAAAGCCCATAATAAAATCTGGAATGGGTGGTGTCGGTCCGGGTACTGCCCACTCTTGTCAGATACATGATCTTGTCAAATGAAACCTCACAGGAAAAGAGTTCTTCGCTGTAACGGATATATTCCTCCACCTTTTCATTTTGAAATTCCGGTGCGGAATGAGCGCTGTACATCCACATATCCTCCCTGCGGTAGGTTTCCGCCAGGTCCAGATAATAGGAATCCTCCGGGAACATATCCTGGATCGGTTTGACGCTGCTCTTGCATCCGGGCAGATCCGCAGAGAAGAAATTCGTATAGCGCTCCGCGTTCTTCAGCGCCATCTCCCGGAGCTCCTGGGGCATCTCGGTCTCCTGCATCTGACTGACGAACACCCGGAGCCTTCCATCCTCATACTCCTCCTGACAGGACACCGGCGCGCCGTTCTGATCATAGACCGTTACCACAGGGCGCTCCAACAGCCCGTCCGCCTCGTATGTCACCAGCTTCGGCACTTCCACATAGGACGCCACATATTCAAACTCCTCCGATGTCTCCGGATTGCCGGAGCGTTCCCGCTGGTCCGCCTGCTGCCCGTTGATCCTGACCAGGTAAGCCTCCGGCACCGTGACCTGAACGGATTCCGACGCCGTTGGCGGAATGATCTCCACCGTGTCGAGATCCCACTGGCTCAGCGTCAAAAACACCAGCAGGGGCTGCGAGGAGACTTCTTTCAGATTGATATATCCCACGAGATCACCGTTTGCATACAACTCATACCGAGGTGCGGAAGTGCTCTGCTGATCCCTGGCGCTGGTACAGAACAGGATCGCGCCGTCCACCCGCTCATGAAACTCCCGGCTGTAAACCTCCGGCGTCTCAAACCGGGAGATATCTTCCTCCACCGTCAGATATCCTTCCAGTCCGGTCTCCCGGAGCCTGTCCATGATCTCCTCGATCTTGCGGTCCGGCTGGTTTTCCTCATATCTCACCAGCCCTCTTTTCACATAGTCCGCGACGCAGAGCCAGAATACCAGCATAGCCGCCACAAAGAGCAGATACAGGCACCAGAAAACCGGAAACTTTCTTCTTTTTTTCTCTTTCACTGCATATTCCTGACCTTCGTAACCAGCCATCACTCCGCCTCCTTTCCGTCCACCACAAAGCCGGTGGGAAGCCTCCAGGAGGAGGTAGAATAATAGAGCGTCACGCTGGTCATCTCATAAGCGCCGTTATAGTACATGGAGGAAGAGCTTCCCCCGTCCAGGTTCGCGGCGTTCACCGCGCCGTACTCCTGCATGATATTCAAGAGATCCAGAGCGGTAGCCCCTAAGTGTCCCGAAGCGCCGCGCCCGTCCGTCACCAGCATCAGCACGGTTCCGTCCGCCCTCTGCCCGATCGCCGTCCTGGGGTTCGCCCCGCTGCCGTTTCCGTTGATCTCCCTGGCGTTTCCGTTGATAATGAGCTTGGTAAAATGATTGCTGTCCCCGTTTTCTTCATCCTTAAAGCTGACCGCGTCCCGGATCTGCAGCTCCTCCACCAGACTCTCCGTCTGCTGCTTTGTCATCCCTCCGATATCTTTGATCACAAGGATATCGTCCTCGTTAAAGCCCACCATGACGTCGCCGGCCTTCGGGTCGTTGTACTGGATCTCGCCATCGCAGACTACGATTCCCTTGGGGCGGCCGCCCCAGTTCCCGTCAGAAAAATATTCGCCGCCGTTGATGCCGGCGATTGCGCCCGCCCCCTGGACAAGCTCCTCCAGGGTGACGCCGTTCTTGCTGTGATCCATGTCCGACCAGGGATAAATAGTCCCCAGCCTTACCTGGGAGGGATCCCGGATCACCATCAGCTTTGCCATATAGGATCTTCCGGTCAGCTCGATAATGGCGATGCCGTTCTCGTCAAAGTCAAACTCCGGCTCCTGCTCGTCATCCCCGCCCTTTTCCTCATCCGGCGCGACCACGATCAGATCCGTATTGACTTCCTCCATCGTCTGTCCCATGCCATTGCGGTTCGTAATCTGCAGGATTTCCTCCTCCGAAAAGTACACGGAGGCCAAAAACTGCAGCGCCCCCGTCTCCAGGATCGTGGAGACGAACAAGTCTCTGGCGGACTCCGAAGGGCCGTGGCAGATGCAGTATAATGTGTAATAAGCCCCTCCAACCGTGACCACCAGGAAAGTGAGGATCACCAGCAGGATCCGAAGCAGTACCTTACCAAATTTCATCTTTTTTACCTCTTAGAAAGGTTTTCGTATGATATTCCTTTTTCTGTCTCACCCGCAGAAAGGCTTCCCGCAGGAGGATGATGCAGGTTTTCGTACGATATTCATATGCCTGTCCCGCCCCTCAACGGAACACCCAGCCCTGCTGGATCCGGAAGCTGAGCAGAAACAGGATCAGATCTACAAGGATCTTAAAGAGCAGTTCCAGGGCCGGTCCCGCCTGAGAGAGAAAGCTGAGCAGATATACCAGCAGATAGGAACAGGCGGTCTGCAAAGCGCAGAGGACATAGTATTTCGACAGCGTCTTCTTCACCGAGGCGTCGGAGCGAAAAACCGCCTTGCGGTTCATGCAGTAGTTAAAGACGGAGGACACCGCCCGGGCGAGAAAAGTCGCCAGAAAGATCTCCAGGCCCAGGGAAACCCTTCCCTCCAGCAAAAGGATTAACAACGTAAACAACAGGTAATCGATCAGGCAGGAGGCCACGGAGCTGAACGCAAAGGCAAATATGATCCGGAAGATCCGCAGGGAATCTTTCACGGGATGAAAGTGGGAGGAGGCGTTCTCTTCAATATAAACCGTCTCGATGGTCACCTCCCGGAAAGCAATGCCCGCCCTCTTCAAGTCAAAGATCATCTCCGTCTCATACTCAAAGCGCTCGCCCTTTACCTGTTCCATCCGCTCCAGGTAACGGTAAGGGATCGCCCGCAGTCCCGTCTGGGTATCGGAAAGCGCGATGCCACAGAAAAGTTTCAGCGCAAGGCTGGTGCAGACATTTCCCACCCGGCTCTTTTTCGGCACATCCGGCCCGCTGAAATCCCGGCAGCCAAAGATCACGTCCCCTGTCTTTTCCATCATCTCCGCGCAGGCCCTGATGTCGTGGGGCGTGTGCTGGTTGTCCCCGTCCACCGTGACCACCCCGGCGATATCCGGCCGGTTCTGGCGGATGTAGGCGAAGGCAGTCTTCAGCGCCCTGCCCTTTCCCCGGTTGACCTCGTGGTTGAGCACCGTCACTTCCGGGTGGGCCGCCGCCTGCCGGAATGGCTCCAGGTGTTCCTCGTCGCTTCCGTCATTGACGATCACGATATCCCGAAAACCCTCCCGGAGAAGCCCGTCCACCACCATATTCAGTTTTTCATCCGGATTCAGGGACGGCAGAACAACCGTTATCTCACCCATTGTTCATCCTCGTACTCTCAAAAGGCTGCACAAAAACATGAGGGTAATCTTCCCTCTATCTTAAAAACTTATGTCGCTGTTTCCGTTTCTCCGCCGCAACCGCTCCGACAAACGCTTTTGCAGGCAGACAAACACACTGTAAACATAATAGCATTTTCTGTCAAAAAAAACAATAGTAACTCTTTCGCCCGACTGGAAAATATGCTATAATTTACTACTAACAGTTCAGCCAGCCGCCACTGGTGCGGAAAATCGTGCTTGCACGAGATTTTCCGCACATATGGCGGCTGAGGGAGCGCCATCTTATGAGCAAAGACAGCTGCGAAGCAGCGGTAAGCGCCGTAGGCGCGGCTTTGCGAATGGCGCGGGCTGAACTGTTTCCCAAGGGACAAAACTTCCCTTCTATGCGCAAAAACGCCCTTGAAACAGCGAAGCGTGCACCAGGCGCGGCTTTGCGAATGGCGCGAATGGCGCGGGCTGAACTGGACTCAGAAAGGTATTTTCCAATGAAAAATAAGAAACCAGAATTATTTTTACTCTCTCTATTCCTGTTCCTCTCCCTCTGGCTCACGCCGGCGATCCGCTCGGACGCCCAGGAACTGACGCCCCGCACTTCCGGGGGAGGAACCTCCATCACCGTCACCGCGGCGGAAGACAGCCTCATCGGAGCGGTCTATGTAAAGTGGGACAGGGCGGTCTCCCCCTATGAGCTGAAGACGGATTCCGAGACCCTCTCCTGTGGGGAAAACGGCTTTTTGCATGAGTTTATTGCCCTGGACAACCCAAGCTCTGCCCTGACTTTCTCCCTTCCCTCCGAGAATCCTATGAAGATTTACGAGATTCGGATTTTCACGGACAACCAGGTGCCGGAGGACGTGCAGATCTGGGAGCCCCCCTGCGAGCGCGCGGACATCCTCCTGGTCTCCGCCCACGCTGACGACGAGATCCTCTTTATGGGAGGCATCATCCCCACCTACGCGGCGGAGCAGGGCGCCCGGGTCCAGGTAGCCTATATGACAGAATTCTGGTCCACCGCTCCCGTCCGGGAACATGAGAAGCTGGACGGACTGTGGACGGACGGGCTGCGCACCTACCCCGTCTGCGGCAATTTCAAGGACATGTACGCCGCCGATCTGGAGGCCGCGGAAAAGATCTATGATCTGGACGCCATGACCGATTATCTCACCGAGACGATCCTCCGGTTCCAGCCCCAGATCCTGGTGACCCATGACTTCAACGGGGAATACGGACACGGCTTTCATCAGCTCACCGCCCGGGCCGCCGCGGATGCCCTGGAAAAGGCGTCGGACACCTGGGACGTTCCCAAGGCCTATTTTCATCTCTATGGGGAAAACAAAATCCGGCTGGACCTCAACGTCCCCCTGGATTCCATGAACGGCCAAACCGCCCTGGAAGCGGCCAAGGCCGCCTATTTAAAACATGTCTCCCAGCAGTGGTGCTGGTTCTACGTCTCAGACACCTATGAGTACAGCTGCGCGGATTTCGGCCTCTACCGGACAAATGTCGGTACAGACACCACGGACAACATGCTGGAGAATATCGTCCTCTACTCCGAACAGGAGCGGATCGCGGCGGAGGAAGAGCAGAAACGCCTGGAAAAAGAAAAAGCCGAAGCCGCCCTGGAGGCGGAACTTCAGCAGGTGGACGAGCAGCTTGCCCAGCTCCAGAAGGAGACCCAGGACCGCACCCAGGCCGCAAAGGAAGAGCTGGCGCAGATGGAAGCGGAGCTTCGGAAAGCCCAGAGACAAAACATGCTTTTTCTGCTGGGCGGAGGCGTTCTGACGCTGGCCCTGCTGATCCTCCTGGCAGTCCGGATCCGAATGTCCGGGAACTCTGAAAAGACAAAAAACATGGACTTCGATGACGAATGACCGCTGACCCGCCCGGACGCTATCTGTCCTTCCTCCAGATCATCGGGGAAAAGAGCGCCATCATGGGGATCAGCTCCAGACGGCCCGCCAGCATGTCAAACATAAGCACCGCCTTGGAAAACACGGAGAAAATGCTGAAATTTCCCGTGGGGCCCACCAGGGACAGTCCGGGTCCGATGTTGTTCACCGTCGCCGCCACCGCCGTAAAGGAAGTGGTAAAGTCGAAATTGTCCAGGCTGACCAGCAGCAGGGACACGGCGTAGAGCATCGCGTAAAACACCACAAACGTATTGACAGAGCGGATCGTCTCGTGCTCCACCACCCTTCCGTCGATCTTTAACGTCCTGACGCCGTGAGGGTGCTTTATGGTAAAGAGCTCCTTCACCGCCGTCTTGATCATGATCAGGATCCTCGACACCTTCATGCCGCCGCCGGTGCTGCCCGCGCAGGCGCCGCAGAACATGAGAAGAACCAGGATCACGCAGGAAAATGTGGGCCACTTGTCAAAATCCGCCGTGGCAAAACCCGTCGTCGTCATGATGGAAGCCACCTGGAAGAAAGAGTGCTTCAGGGCCTCCAGCGGATTCGGGAAGATGTGCCGGATATTGTACGCGATCAGAAGCCCGCTGGCCAGGATGATCCCGAAATAGGTCTTCAGTTCCTCCGAATGCCAGATATCCTTTGCCCTCCTGCACAGGAGCAGGTAATAGATATTAAAGTTCACCCCGAAGAGGATCATGAACACCGTCAGGATCACCTGATGCAGGGAGGAATAGTCCGCAGCGCTGGAATTTAGGACGCCGAAACCGCCCGTTCCCGCAGTGGCAAAGCCCATGTTCACCGCGTCGAACAAGGGCATGCCCGTCACCGCCAGCAGCAGGATCTCCGCCACCGTAAGCGCGGTGTACACGCCGTATAAGATAAGGGCCGTGTTCTTTACCCGGGGAACCAGCTTCTCCACGGAGGGCCCCGTGCTCTCCGCCTTCATCAGGAACACTACGTTCCCTCCCCCCATGGGAAACACCGCCAGCACAAACACCAGAACTCCCATGCCGCCGATCCAGTGGGTAAAGCTCCTCCAGATCAGACAGCAGGAGGACATCACCTCCACATCCGTGAGGATCGTGGCACCGGTGGTGGTAAACCCGGAGATTGCTTCAAAGAGGGCGTCCGCAAAATTGGGGATCTCCCCGCTGATCCAGAAGGGCAGCGCGCCGAAAAAGCTGAGGGCGATCCAGCTGATGGACACGGTGACGAAACCCTCCGCGGCATAGAACACGTTGCTCTTTGGCTTTTTCCAGATCATCAGCCCCCCGAGCAGGAGACAGATCAGAGCGGAGATCAAAAAAGCGATGCTGCTCCTCTCCCCGCAGAATAGGCCAACCAACAGAGGAAGTACCAGGAAAACGCCCTCCAGACAGAGGACCGCCCCCAATATATAGCGAATCATAGAGCGATTCATATCTTTACGCCTTTCCGCCGTCCAAACGCCCTTTCGACGCATCTGACGGCTTCCACATCGACTTGTAACGATCTAAGCACAGCACTTATTCCGCCAGAATGCTCAGGGCACTCTCCAGTCCCAGGTGCGTGGTCACGACGATCATGGAATCCCCCGGCAGGATCTGCTCCTGGCCGCCTGGGATCACCAGCTTGTCGTTCCGGATGATGGCACCGATCAGAAGGCCCTTTTTCAGCTTCATCTGATACAGCGGGATCCCCGTGATCTTCGACGGTTCCGTGATCACAAATTCCAGAGCCTCCACCCTGTCGTCGTACAGGCGGTAGAGGGTCTTCACATTGCTTCCGATGGAGTTTTTGGTAGCCCGGCAGTACCGCAGGATCTTCTGGGCCGTCAGCAGCTTCGGGTAGACCACGCTGTCCAGGTCCAGATTGCGGATCACCTCGTTTAACTGTTCCCGGTTGATCTTGGTCACCACCTTGCGGCTCACCTTTTCCTTTGCCCGCAGGGATAACAGGATATTCTCCTCGTCCATGCTGGTGAGCGCCACGAAAGAGTCCATGGTGTCCAGCCTCTCCTCCTGCAGGAAGACCTCGTCGCTCCCGTCCCCGTTGATGACGACGGCCTTGGGCAGAAGCTCGCTGAGCTCCCTGCACCTGTCCGGATTCTTTTCTATGATTTTGACGGCGATTCCCAGATTCTCCAGCATCCTTGCCAGATAGATGGCGATCCGGCCGCCGCCCACGATCATGGTGTTTTTCGCCCGGCCCACGTTCATATTGATCTTTTCAAAGAAGAGCTTGGCGTCCTGCCTGGTCGTCACCAGGGATATGTTGTCACCGGACTTCAGGACGAAATTACCGCCGGGAATCTCCACCTTGCCCTCCCGGTCCACCGCGCAGATCAGGAAATTGCATTTGATCTTTGCAGAGACGTCCTTCAGCGCCATCCCGTCCAGGATGCACTCCGCCGGGATCCGGAAGCGGAGCATCTCCACTCTCCCGCCCGCAAAGGACTCGATTCCCAGCGCGCTGGGAAAACAGAGGAGCCTGGCGATCTCATCCGCCGCCGTGTGCTCCGGGTTGATGATCATGGAAAGCCCCAGCTCCTTGCGCAGGAACCGGCTCTCCTGACTGTACATATAGTTTCTGACCCTGGCGATGGTCTGGCATTTGGACGCCTTTCTGGCGATGACGCAGCACAGCAGGTTCAGCTCGTCCGACTCCGTCACGGCGATCAGGAGATCGGTGCTCTCGATGCCGGCTTCCTTCAGAACGCTGTAGCTGGCGCCGTTTCCCACCAGCCCCATGACGTCGTACTCCGTGGCCAACTTGTGGACCACATCCGACTTCAGATCTACGATACAGATATTGTTGTCCTCCCTGCTCAGGGACTTCGCCAGTGCCGTGCCGACCTTTCCACAGCCGACGATAATGATACGCATGCTTTTCCCTCCGGAACCAACTCTCCGCGCCGCCCGGGCGGCGCTGTTTATTACTGATCCATATTCTTCGGAATAAAAATGGGGCCTATAGGGCTCGAACCTATGACCCTCTGCTTGTAAGGCAGATGCTCTCCCAGCTGAGCTAAGACCC
>CANQEV010000063.1 GCA_947595925.1 uncultured Acetatifactor sp.
TATGCGCCAAACACATTTTCTCCGTCCGCCAGCTTTGCCAGCTTTTCAAACACTCTCTCCGCGTCGGATACCTTCACGTCCCTGCCGGAGAGACCGTAGATGATATTCACGACCTCCGCCTTTGCCTTCGCGTGGTACATCGCCGCGGTGAGTTCCGCGCCGAGAGGTCCTCCCTTGGAATTGTAACCCTCGCAGCGGTCCAGGATCGCCACAGCCCTGCAGTTCTTTAACGCCTCGGCAAACTCTTCCCCAGGGAAGGGCCGGAACACGCGGACCTTCAGGAGCCCCACCTTTTTGCCCTGCCCTCGCAGGATATCGATGGCATCCTTGACAGCGCCGCAGACGGAACCGATGGCGACGATGGCAAGCTCCGCGTCCTCCAGGCAGTACCCCTCATAAAAACCGTATTTCCTCCCGGAGAGCTTTTCAAATTCCTCGGCCACCTCCAGGATCACTTTCTTGGCGTTGATCATGCCCTGGGCCTGGGCGCGCTTCGCCTCCATGCAATAGGGAGCCACCGCATACGGTCCCACCGCCATGCTCTCATCCTCTCTCAGAAGATAGTGCTCCGGCTCATACTGCCCGACAAAGGCTTTCACAGGCTCGTCGGGAAGAAGCGTGATATTCTCCACCGCGTGGCTGGTGATGAAACCGTCCTGGCAGATCATAATGGGGAGCTTCACATCGGGATGCTCGGCGATCCGGTACGCCTGCAGGGTGTTGTCGTAAACCTCCTGATTGTTCTCCGCGTAGATCTGCAGCCATCCGCTGTCCCTGGCTCCCATGCTGTCGGAGTGCTCCGCATTGATATTGATCGGGCCGGACAGCGCCCGGTTCACCACCTCCATCATGAGGGGCAGACGGTTGGAGGCCGCGACATACAGCACCTCCCACATGAACGCCAGACCACAGGATGAGGTAGCAGTCAGAGTCCTGGCGCCGGCCGCCTCGGAGCCGATGGCCGCACTCATGGAACTGTGCTCGCTCTCCACCGGAATAAACTCGGTGTCCACCTCCCCATTGGCGATCATGGAAGCCACAAACTGGGGAATCTCCGTGGATGGCGTGATGGGAAACGCCGGCATCACATCGGGATTGATCTGGCGGATGGCATAGGCCACTGCCTCGTTCCCGGACATTCTCTGGGGTATTCCTTTTTCACTCATCTCACTGGCCCTCCTTCATATCGATCGCACCGAAGGGGCAGGCCGCCGCGCAGATACCGCAGCCCTTACAGTGATCATAGTCAAATTCTTCTCTCTTATTATTTTTTGCGGTAATACAGCTGTCCGGACAATAGGGAACGCAGAGCAGACATTGCTTGCATTTCTCCTGGATCCAGACCGGGGTATTCGTCCGCCACTGACCGGTCAGAAAACCTTTCGAGGTAGCGGGCTCGTGGATCTGAAGCCCCTCCGTCACATCCTGCCATACAACATGTTCATCGATCTTATCCGCTGAGAGCGCCATCAGTACACCTCCTCCATCGCCAGACGCAACGCCTTCATATTGCCGTCCAGCACTTCCGGTTTCTTTGCAAATTTATGTTCCAGGGAATCCTTCATGAGCGTCAGGAAGGTCTCCTGCTCGATCACGCCGGACACCTTAACGATGGCGGCGAGCATCGGCGTGTTGGGGAAATATTTTCCCAGCGTCTGCATGCAGACCTTTCTCGCGTCAATAATATAGACCGCTCCCTCATACCCCTTCAGATGGGGCAGGATCTCCTCTTTGCTCTTCGAGGTGTTCACCAGGATCGCCCCCTCTTTTTTCAGTCCCGCGGTCACGTCAACGCACTCCAGCAGGGTGTCGTCCACGACCACCACATAATCCGGCTCGTAAATATTGGAATGAACGCGGATCGGGTTATCGCTGATCCTGTCGTAAGCGGTTATGGGCGCGCCCATGCGCTCGGGGCCGTATTCCGGGAACCCCTGCACATGCTTCCCCATCTGAAAGGCCGCGTCCGCCAGGAGAAGCGCCGCCGTCTTAGCGCCCTGGCCGCCCCGCCCGTGCCATCTGATCTCTGTCAAGCTCTTCATCTCAATCTCCATTCCGCCGCCCTTCCACCGGCGGCACAAATCCTCTGCAAAGTTCTGCTTAGACATTATACGACATAATTTTAAATTTATCAACCCCAGTTCAGCCAGCCGCCAGAATCTGGGAAAAATCGTGCTCGCACGAATTTTTCCCAGGTCGGCGGCTGAGGGAGCGCCATTTTATGAGCAAAGACAGCTGCGAAGCAGCGGTAAGCGCGTCAGCGCGACTTTGCGAATGGCGCGGGCTGAACTGGGCACCCCCAGGGACGCGAGCGCCATTCTATGAGCAAAGACAGCTGCGAAGCAGCGGTAAGCGCGTCAGCGCGACTTTGCGAATGGCGCGGGCTGAACTGGGCACCTCCAGGGACGCAACCCCCAAAAAAGACAGGAAGGACGCGCGTCCTTCCTGTCTAAACTTGCTTTCTTCAGAACGGCCGGTCTTCCGCTCTCTGACATTCAGATCTGCAATAGCCCCGGGCCGCCGACTCTCTTTCTTACTGGGGACCTGCTGCGACCAGCGCCTTGCCGGCCTCGTTGCCCTCATACTTCACAAAGTTCTTCTTGAACCTTGCGGCCAGATCCTTTGCCTTCTCCTCCCATACGGACGGATCAGCGTAAGTATCTCTGGGATCCAGGATCGCGGGATCTACGCCGGGAAGCGCGGTGGGAACCTCGAAGTTGAACATCGGGATCTTCTTGGTAGGAGCGCTGTTGATCGCGCCGCTCAGGATCGCGTCGATGATGCCTCTGGTATCCTTGATGGTGATACGCTTTCCTGTTCCATTCCATCCGGTGTTCACAAGGTAAGCCTTCGCGCCGCTCTTCTGCATTCTCTTCACCAGTTCCTCAGCGTACTTGGTGGGATGCAGCTCCAGGAACGCCTGGCCGAAGCATGCGGAGAAGGTAGGGGTAGGCTCGGTAATGCCTCTCTCGGTTCCCGCAAGCTTTGCAGTGAAACCGGACAGGAAGTAGTACTGGGTCTGCTCCGGGGTCAGAATGGATACGGGAGGCAGTACGCCGAACGCATCCGCGGACAGGAAGATCACATTGTCCGCCGCAGGACCGGAGGAGATCTTGTTTACATTCTTAGCAATCTTTTCGATGTGCTCGATGGGATAGGAAACGCGGGTGTTCTCCGTCACGCTCTTATCGTCAAAATCGATGGTTCCGTCCGCTGCAACGGTGACATTCTCCAGCAGGGCGTTTCTCCGGATCGCATTGAAGATGTCGGGCTCGGATTCCTTGTCAAGGCCGATAACCTTCGCGTAGCAGCCGCCCTCCAGGTTGAACACGCCGTTATCGTCCCAGCCGTGCTCGTCGTCGCCGATGAGCAGTCTCTTGGGATCGGTGGAAAGGGTGGTCTTACCGGTTCCGGACAGGCCGAAGAAGATCGCCGTGTGCTTTCCGTCCATATCGGTGTTTGCCGAACAGTGCATGGAAGCAATGCCCTTCAGAGGAAGGTAGTAGTTCATCATGGAGAACATACCCTTCTTCATCTCGCCGCCGTACCAGGTATTCAAGATCACCTGCTCCCTGCTGGTGATATTGAAGGCCACGCAGGTCTCGGAATTCAGGCCCAGCTCCTTGTAGTTGTCAACCTTCGCCTTGGAAGCGTTGTATACGACAAAATCAGGGGTGAACTCAGCCAGCTCTTTTTCCGTGGGAACGATGAACATGTTCTTTACGAAGTGAGCCTGCCATGCAACCTCCATGATGAAACGAACTGCCATGCGGGTGTCGGCGTTTGCTCCGCAGAAAGCGTCCACAACAAACAATCTCTTGTTGCACAGCTCCTTCTTTGCAAGATCCTTCACCTTCCCCCATACTTCCTCGCTCATGGGATGGTTGTCGTTCTTATATTCATCGCTGGTCCACCATACGGTATCCTTGGAATTTGCATCCATAACGATGTACTTGTCTTTCGGGGAACGTCCGGTAAACTCGCCGGTCATCACGTTCACGGTATCCAGCTCCGTCACCTGTCCGACTTCATACCCCTCCAGGCCGGCCTTGGTCTCTTCCTCAAACAACTGCTCATAGGAAGGATTGTAAACGATCTCTGTCGTTCCGGTGATGCCATACTTTGTCAAATCGATTGCTGCCATAGTCCATTACCTCTTTCCTGTATTATTTTTACTACTGTTTCGTGGAATTTCGCATTCTCTGACCAATGCCAAATTTGAGTTCATTATCTCAAATCTTCCAAAAAAAGTCAACACTTTTCTTACACCAGTTCAGCCAGCCGCCAGAATAGGGGAAAAATCGTGCTTGCACGAATTTTTCCTCCTATCTGGCGGCTGAGGGAGCGCCATTTAATGAGCAAAGACAGCTGCGAAGCAGCGGTAAGCGCGTCAGCGCGACTTTGCGAATGGCGCGGGCTGAACTGGCCCCCTCCAGGGACGGGAACCGCCCTTCTATACGCAAAGACATCCGCGAAGCGACGGAGAGCGCGTCAGCGCGACTTTGCGAATGGCGTGGGCTGAACTGGCCCCTCCAGGGACAGAACCGCCCTTCTATGCGCAAAGACATCCGCGAAGCAGCGGAGAGAGCGTCAGCGCGACTTTGCGAATGGCGCGGGCTGAACGGATCTTCCCTTCACTCCGTCTCTCTCCGCAGCCACTCCCTCTCTTCCTCCGTCAGGAATGGCGAAACCTTTTCATAAACCATCTTCTGATAAATCCTGGCCCACTCTCTCTGTCTCTCGCTCAGGTACTTTTCCTCCAGTGCGTCCCGGTCCAGCGGCACCCAGGTCAGGGTGTCAAACTTCATAAACTGCCCGTACTCGTTCTTCTCCGCCTTTTTCGCAACCATGACGTTCTCGATGCGGATGCCGTGTTTCCCCTCGATATAGACGCCGGGCTCGTTCGTCACGTCCATCCCTTCCTCGAAGACCGTCTCCTCCGCCCCCGGATTGTACTGCCAGCGCAGGGAGTGAGGCCCTTCGTGCACATTCAGGATATAACCCACGCCGTGTCCGGTGCCGCACTTATAGTCCAGCCCCTTTTCCCAGAGGGGTTCCCGGGCCTGAATGTCCAGATTTCTCCCCGTACAGCCATACAGGAACCTGGTGTTGGTCATCTGCAGCATTCCCGCGGCGACCAGCGTATAGTGATACCGCTCCTCCTCCGTCAGCGCTCCCAAAGAGATGGTCCGCGTCACATCCGTAGTGCCTCCCAGGTATTGTCCCCCGGAATCCACCAGCAGAAATCCCTCCGGTTTCAGGACCGCATGATTCTCCGGCGTCGCCTCATAGTGCATCATGGCCGCGTTGGAACCGTAGCCCGCGATCGTGGGAAAAGAGAGGTCCAAAAACTCCGGGATCTCCCTGCGCAGCTCCTCCAGCTTATCCGCGGCGGAGATCTCCGTGATCTCCGTTTTGCCGATATTGGTCTTCAGCCAGAAGAGGAACTTTGTCAGGGCCACGCTGTCCTTCAGATAGATCCTCTCCATGTTTGCCAGTTCCACGGGATTCTTCACCGCCTTCAGACGCTCCACGGGATCGGAGTTCTCCGCGACAGTCTCACGCCCCGTCCCCGCCAGTTTGTACATGGCGTAACTGCAATAGCGGCGGTCCAGCAGGATCTTCTTTTCCGTGGCATTTTTTAAGAACTCAGCCGCTTCCCCGTACTCCCGGAGCCGGATCTGCTGCCCGGCCAGATACGCTTCTATCTCCGCATACTGTTTCAGTGCCTCTTTCTGTAGAAACAGGAAAGCTTCCTCTCCTGTCACATAGGCGTAGGACATGGCCACCGGGTTGCACTCCACGTCGCAGCCCCGGAGATTACAGAGCCACATGATATCGTCCAGCTTCGTCAGAAAGAACCCGTCGGCCCCTTTCTTTTCCATCTCCGCCCTGACTTTTTGCATCTTCTCCGCGGCGGATTCCCCTGCAGTCTCCTCCGGCAGCACCCAGATGTCCCCGGCCGGGAAAGCCGGCCTGTCCGTCCACACCTTTTCCGAAAGATCCTCGTCGTAGCGGAGGGTTATTTCTTTCGGAACCAGCTTTTTTTCAAAGGCAAGCCCTTCCGAAGCCGTCACCACCCTGCCGTCAAAGCCCAGGGTCATGCCTGCTTTCATATGTTCCTCAAGATACTGTTCCAGGGTGGGGACCCCTTCCTCCCGCATCTTCATAAGGACAACGCCCGTGCCCTCCAGCTCCCGGGCCGCCTGGATAAAGTACCTGCCGTCCGTCCACAGCGCCGCGCCCTCCTGCCACACAAGGAGGGTCCCTGCGGAACCGGTGAACCCGCTGAAGTACTCCCGGACCTTAAAATAGTCGCTCACATACTCCGATCCGTGAAAATCGGCGGTGGGGATCAGGTAATAATCCACTTTCCTCTCCGCCATGATCTTACGGAGCAGCCTCAAATGTTCCTGCACTTCCTGACATTTCATTTTCATTTCCCTTCCGCCGCCTCTCCTTTCAGCAGCCCTACCGCCTTTGAAGTTCCGACCCGGTCGCAGCCAAGCTCCAGAAAGCTCTCCAGATCCTCCGCCGTGGACACGCCGCCCGCCGCCTTGATCTTCACCTGGGGCCCGATATACTTCCGAAAGAGCTGGACATCCTCCTTTGTAGCGCCTCCGGTCCCGAAACCGGTGGAAGTCTTGATATAATCCGCCCCTGCCGCCGTGACCGCCCTGCACATGGCGATCTTCTCTTCTTCCGTAAGGTAACAGGTCTCGACGATCACTTTCAGGATGTGATCCCCGCAGGCCCTCTTCAGCGTCCTGATCTCCTGCTCCACCTTGTCATACAGACCGTTCTTCACATCGCTGATATTGACCACCATGTCGATCTCGCTGCAGCCGTCCTTCAGCGCCTGCTCCACCTCCGCCAGCTTCGCCTCCGTCACGCTGTAACCCAGCGGGAAGCCCACCACCGTGCAGATGTTCAGTTTTTCCCCGTATTGCTCATGCACCCTGGCAACATAAGCGGGCGGGATGCAGACGCTGGCCGTCCGGTACCTCAGCGCCTCCTCGCAGAGCTTTTGAATGTCCTCCCAGGTGGCATAAGCCTTCAACTGGGTGTGGTCTACTTTTTGCAGCATTTCTTCCGCCGTCATATCTCATCCTTTCCGCGCCGTATATAAAGTTTCCTGTTTTCTACGCGCCATCTATGCTTTTTTCATTTTAATCCATTTCCCGCGAAAGCGCAATTCTTAAAAACTTTTGGGGAGCTCACGCCCTCCCCGCTCCACGACGGTAAATCCGGTTCTCACAGGCGTTGTGATCTCCTCCGGTGCAATATCCACATATACATCACCTGCCTTATAAGTCATAAAAAACCTGATTATAAACAATAGCAGGATTCTGCATCGTGAAATTCTTGACAAGCGGGAAGCTTTTACTTCTCTGACTTTATTTCGGTTACTTCTACCGTAAAACCGTCAAACAAGGTTTCTATTTCCTCAGCGGAGTCAAGAGACAATGTGTCGTCCATCACAAAAACACCGTTTGCGGAAACAGACTTGTTATCTCCCACCATGAATGTAACGGCGATCGGCACGGCATTATCATATGTGTAAAGATAGATGATATCGCCATCGACATTCTCATCGACAAAGGTTTTTGAGACAGTACATATGCTGGCAGCCGCTAAGTTCTTAACGCCGCTCATTGCGTTTACCTGTGTCATCAGAGCGCCAAATACCCTTTTGAGTGCAAAGCTCCGAAGATTCTCGGAGGCGTTGTCAAGGGTGTCAAGCTCCGCCATTGCCTCGAGGAACTTCTCTGGAACGGAAATGGCATAAACCGCTTTCGGAGACGAATAGTCTCCATTGGCAAGGCTCTGAACAATGGATTGGACTGAACTGTCTCCTGTATAAAGATTGATGTATGATTCAGATTGTACCATTTCGGACATGATCTGAACGATTTCAAGCCCTTCGGAATATAAAGATGTAGTTTCCGAATCGCTTCCGCTGCTTCCGCAAGCCGATAAGCCAATCGCAAATATTAGAGCGACGACAACGACAAAACTTCCTGTTCTTCTTTTCATGATAGATTCCTCCACTGACATATCTAAAAATCTATATTTGACTTTTCTTATTTGGCTAAATATCCCCGCACCAATTCCAGCATATGCCCATTTGCCACAGAGTCGTTTTCCCAGCTTCCCTCAGCGAAATGATCCCTGCGGAAATGCCATGCGATACACGCTATTTTGCAGGAAGTGCAAACCCCGGCGTTATTACCGCGCTGCCTGTCCTGCAGCCGCCGATCGCTTCACACGCTTTTCTCAGATCTTTTGAACCCGCTTCCCGAAAGATCGCGCCGCAGACTCCACCGCCCTCCCACAGCCCTTCGTTTGCCGCATTGACTATGGCGTCCGTGTGGAGCTTTGTGATACTGATTTTTTGGATCCGGATATTACTCATACCTTTTTTATCCCCCTGCTCAATATTCCACACGGCCGTGACCGTATCACTCATTTCGATATCGTCCGACTCAATGTTCATTGCATAACAGACTTCGCCCGGTTCCAATGCTGCATCTTCTGGAAACATGGCCTTGTTCATCCTTCGATGCTTCCACATCTCCTGCAAAGATGCTGACCCGAAGCTCCGTCCGCACTGCCGCATTGTCAGCCAGCACATTATCAGCCAGCCGATACCGGATTTCTCACAGAACCATCAGCAAAGTCCCTGCTCCGATGAGAATACAGCCAATGATCGACTTAACCGTAAATTCCTCATGCAGGAAGACAAATGCCAGCACAAGCGTGATGACTACGGACAGCTTATCAATCGGGACGACCTTTGACACATTTCCCATCTGCAAAGCCTTATAATAACACAGCCAAGAGGCTCCCGTAGCAAGGCCGGACAGAATCAGGAAAATCCAACTTTTCTGGCTGATCGACCTGATACCGCCCTGCTGATGCGTTATAAACACCATTCCCCAGGCCATGACAACAACGACCACTGTGCGGATCGCTGTGGCAAGGTTAGAGTTGACGCCTTCGACTCCAACCTTTGCCAGTATTGATGTAAGCGCGGCAAAGACCGCTGATCCCAGTGCAAACCAAAACCACATCTTTATGTTACACCTCCAGAGTTCTCAATTTGTCGAACAATTGACAGTATGCCGTATTTGCCTATACTTGCATCAATGCAATCTAGGCAAGCAAAGCAAATGGTCTTACCCAATTGACATTTACCATTATACCACCCAAGCGCGTAGAAATCTACTACCCGTTAAGACAGTTCAGTCCGTGTTACTGTCAAGTATTCGTTGGCAACTTTTTTCCTATACGATCTTTCTTGCCTTATCATTCGTTTTTTAATATCCTG
>CANQEV010000064.1 GCA_947595925.1 uncultured Acetatifactor sp.
TTCAGAAGATCCTTACCCCGGGAGGTTGTTGGACGACAGAGCGCAGCAGCAGCCCTATCAATTCCATTCGTCTGCGGTCAGAAAATCCCGGATATTCCGGTGCTTGATTCCGTTCCGGCTCATGTCGATCTCGTCCATCGTGACGACGTATTTCGGAAACCCGCTTGATCATAAGAATCCCCCGCTTTCCTGTAATCGTTTTTCGTATATACCAGATACGATGAAAAAACAAGACAAGAAATAGGATTTTAAAAGATATAACTGATAAAATTACAATTTTCGACACGATCTAAAGATTACAAAACGGGTTTGTCTATTTTGGGCGATTTTTCAGGATGTCAAGGGCACGAAGACATAAACCAGTTTTTTCAGAATGCAAAGAATTGTTTTGAAGGGGTTAAAAATGGTGCTTGTCCTTTTCAGGCGATTCCTTTATACTTAAAAACAGGGTAGTATGTACCCTGTCATACGGAGAGAATAATGGCTGCCGGGTGTAGAAGGGAAGAACTGAAGAGCCGGGGCAGGCGGGGGAGATAAAATGAAGAAGGAACAGGAACTTGCGGGGAGCGTGATAGAGGAAGTAAAGAAGGCGGTGACGGGAAAGGACGATTGTATCCGTGAGGCGTTTGCGGCGATCCTGGCCGGCGGGCATATTCTGATCGAGGATGTGCCGGGGGTGGGGAAGACTACGCTGGCCATTGCCTTTTCCAGGGCGATGACGCTGGAGAACGCCAGGGTACAGTTTACGCCGGATGTGATGCCGGCGGATATTTTGGGATTTTCCATGTATCGGAAGGACAAGGGGATCTTTGAGTATTATAAGGGGCCGGTCATCTGCAATCTGTTTCTGGCGGACGAGATCAACCGCACTTCTCCGAAGACCCAGTCCGCCCTTTTGGAAGTCATGGAGGAGGGCCGGGTCTCCATAGACGGGACTTCCTTTGCCGTCCCGGATCCCTTTATCGTGATCGCCACACAGAATCCCAAGGGCAGCGCTGGCACCCAGCTGCTGCCGGAGTCCCAGCTGGACCGCTTTATGATCAGTATGAGCATGGGGTATCCGGATGCGGAGAACGAGATCCTGATCGCAAAGGGGAAGTCCAACGGCCGGCCGGCGGAAGAGATCCGCGGGATTATCGGAGCGCCGGATCTCGTGGGGCTGAAAGAGGCGGCGGAGCAGGTATTCGTCCACAACAATATCTATACATACATTGTCCGGCTGATGGCCGCTACCCGTGAAAACCCCTATATTGAACTGGGGGTCAGCCCCCGGGGAACCATTGCCTGCACCCGTATGGCAAAGGCCTGGGCTTTTCTGAAGGGGAGAAACTATGTGGTTCCGGACGACGTGACGGATGTCTTTTCCCATGTGGCCAGACACCGCATCGTGCTCAACACCAAGGCGCGGGTGACGCACATAACGGAAGAGGCCGTATTACAGGAGATCATGGCGGGGGTGAAACAACCGGCTTCCTACATGAGAAGGACGGATTTACAGTGAGTAGCTATGTGTTCGGACTGGTTTTGGCATTGTCTATATTTTTCCTGGCGTTTTATTGCAGGAGTGCGTCCATGGCGCTGCTGGGCATGATGCTGGCGGCGCTTTTGGGGTACTCTTTTTTCAGTCTGATGATGCTTTGCCGCAGGGGTGTGGAAACGGTTCTGGAAGCGCCCATATCGACTGCGGAGAAAGGCGGAAGGTTTTCTATCCGGGTTTCCGTCCGCAGGGCAGGGGGGACCGCCCTTGGAAAGATGAAAATGCGCGTCGGCTGGCGGAATGTGATGCGGAGAAACTGGGAACATGTGACGCTGGCAGCGCAGGAAATATCGGCCGGGAGTTCCGAATGGCTGTACGGACTTGTGATCTCGGAAGCCGGTTGTTATGAGTTCCGTCTGGAGTCGCTGCTGATTTACGATCGCTTCTGCGCTTTTCACCGAAAAAAGAAATGCGGCAGCGGGACCTATGTCTATGTGCTTCCGGAGATTCATGAGATTTCCGTGAGCATTGGCGAGCGGGTGCGGAACTTTTACGGGGATTCTGATATTTATGACGAGCTGCGGCCCGGCTATGATCCGGGAGAGGTTTTCGACGTCCGGGAATTCCGTGACGGGGACAGGCTCTCCAGCGTCCTCTGGAAGTTGTCTGCAAAGGGCGGGGAGCTGATGGTGCGGGAGAACAGCCTGCCGAGGGCCTGTCCGGTGAGGCTGTTCCTGTACGCCTGCAGGGACGGAGGGGAAGGGATGCTGGAGAGCATTGCAGGACTTGCCTATTCCCTGATGGACGCGAAATGTGCCTTTTACGCGGTGTGGATGAGCCGATCCCGGAAAGAGGTGCTTCGCGTCAGGGTGGATGACGAAGAGAGCTATTATCTGTTCCTTGTCTCCTACATGCAGGACTGCAGCCCGGATTTTGAGGGGGATCTGGAGACGCTGTACCGGGAAAAATACCGGGGGGAATATGGCCTGCACGCAGTTGCCTTCCGGGACGGAAAGGTCTTTCAGAACGGCCAGGAACTGACGGGCGGCCTGGGGGAAGGGATCCTGCTGAGTTGAGAAAATGACTTACACAGAAAGAAAATAGGTAGAGGAAACGGAAATGCACCTGTTTCAGAGAAAGAGGAAGGCGGTAAAATGGCTGGACGCCTCTTTTGAAAAGACAGCATCCATAAGGGAAACGATCCTGCGGGCAGCGCTGCTTCTGCCGGCGGTCCTCCTTGTCCTTTTTTCCAGCGTCTCCATGCTCCGGGACGTGTGGAGCGAGTTTTCGCTGGGAGGTTCCAAAACGGTATTTCTGATCGCAGAAATATTAGTCTGTACGGCATTGTATGAGATCCTTCTGCCCTGCGCGGAGGGAAAAATGAGAGAAAAGACGGGGAGGTGGTTCCGCTTTCTGATCGTGGGGGCCGGAGTTTTTCTCCTGTGGAGCGTGATGGCCGCTGTGTACCGGAGGTCGCCGCTGGAGATGGAAGACGGTTTTCTGATGGTGGGGAACCGGTTTCTGGAACTCTATAATGAAGCGCACCGCACTGCCTATGTGATGGACCGGGGGTTGATAGAAGAGGCGCCCTTTGCCGTGACCTGCCTTTTGGCGGCCCTGACTTTCCTGAATTTCAATCTGTCCTATCTGACGAGGAAGAACGGATGGTGGACGGCGGTTCCCCTTGTGGTCTGTGGGGCGGAACTCTTCGCGGGAACTTCTCCGCTATGGTTTTCTGTCGCGCTCTTTTTGACGGGCTGGTATCTGCTCTCTGCCGCCGGTACGCCCGGGCATGTGGGGAGGGCCTTGGATAGCAAGGGGCGTCCCGCACAGGTAGGCCTGTGGAAAAGTTTCGGAAAGAAAGTGCTGACGGCGTTTTTGCTGCTGGACGGCATGCTTTTGCTTTCTTTTGTGCTGAAGAGTCCCGCCCAGCGTCTGGTTCAGGAGAGTTCTCTGGCGGCTGCGATGGAACGGCTGCAGGAGCACTTCGCAGGCGGAGGGGAAACCCGCCTGAATCTGGATTTCTTCGCGGAAGGCACGGAAGTGTCTAATGATGCGCCCGAGTATCAGGATGTGGAAATTCTGGAGGTTCAGACGGACGGAATTCCTGGGACGGATGTTTACCTGAAAGACTTTGAAGGCATGAATTACAGGAACGGGGAGTGGGTCAGCGGGGATTCCCAGCTCCGAAGCTATTGTATCAGCGACGATATGGATGAGGAGCAGGTTACGCATATCCGGCGCATGCTGAACGAGGAGGGTTACGGTTTTTTCGCTTCCCGGACAGGGTCCCAGGAGTCTTCTGAAAAAACGCCTTTGCAATATACCATCCGGTATCACAAGCTGGATCGGGACGCCTATCCCCTGCCGTATTTTCCGGATACCGGGGAAATGAGAGATTCGGATCTCGCGGGAGACGTGCTTGTGGAGAAAGGTCTGCTGCGGCGGAAAGTGGAATTTTCGGCTCCGGGAGGAAGCGTTTTCTCAAGGGAGGATATCGGCGAACTGTCATACCGCGCGATCCCCCAGGAGAGTGAAGAGCTCTGGAACTGGTATGACAGCTATGTTTTAAGACGATATCTGTCGGTTCCCCAGAGTCTTGCCGGCGTGTTTGCCGCGTCGAGATCCATGACGGGGCCGGACGCTTATCAGGGGATCTCCAGGATCAACCGGGAACGGCTGGATACGGCGTACCGGGTGGCCGCCTTCCTGCGCAGATACGAATACAGTCTGGATCTGGATGAGCTGGATAAAGGGACGGATCCGGTGGAATATTTTCTCACGGAGGGGCATGAGGGCTACTGCGTCCACTTTGCCTCTGCAGGGGTGCTGATCCTCAGGGCAATCGGCGTGCCCGCGAGGTACGCGGAAGGGTATCTTCTGAAGCGGCAGGCGTTTTTGGAAGGAGAGGACGGCGTCTATACCGCAGTGGTCCTGGATCGAAACCGGCACGCCTGGGCGGAGATCTACCTGAACCATGTGGGGTGGATCCCCATCGAAATGACAAATGGAATTTTGGATGGTTCTGAAGGACTGCCGGTCCAGGTGGAAGACATCCCGGGGCAGCAGTCACAGGCTGTTTCCGGCGGCTTAGAGGAGACGGTGCAGGGGACGGAAGAAATGCCGGAAGAGGAAGAACAGGACACCGCTGAGATTTCAGAATCTTCCGGGGAGAGCGTTGAGGATCCCCAGGAGAGCGTCCAGGAGACGATCCCGGAGGAGACTGAGGCTGACACCGGCTTAACCCTGCCGGCGGGACCGGGCCAGGGGACGGCCGCCAGTCAGGATCAGGACCGGCCGGGCGGCTCAGGCGGCGGGATGGGAGCTGGCGTTTTGAAGGTCCTGAAAGGATTGCTTTTGCTCTGCCTTGCCGGGGCCGTTCTCTGGGGAGGCATGCGCCTGCTCCAAAACAGGATCCGGGAGTATTATAAAATCGTGGACCGGGAGTTTGCCCGGGGAAGATATGTGAGCATGGTAAAGAGGATCAACCGGCGGCTGATGGCGGGGCTGAGACGCCGGGGGAAGACTGTCGGGCGGTATCCCAGAGACGCGGAGTACGGGGAACTCCTGAAAAAGCAGTTTCCGGATATTTCAAGAGAGGACTGGGACCGCTATATGGAGATTGTAAAGGAGGCGGCCTTCTCCAGAAACGAACTGCAGCGGGAACAGGCCCAGTTCTGCCGGGAGATCTATCAAAAGGTCAGGCTGCCGCTATATCATCTACATTAGAAAAGATCAAATTTTGCCGCCTATTTATCATGTTCAGAGACAAAAAAATGTAGTATGATAAGAGTCAGGGATTTTCTTTGCCCGCAAGGGCTGCAAAAAAGCCGCAGGCAGGGAAAAGAAAGCAGGACCTTAAAAGAAAACCAAAAAACGAGGAATCAGAAAAGACAAAAAAGAAAACAGGGGGTAAGAAAATGATCAGAACAGCGATGACGGAAAACGGTATGGTGAGGGGGATCGAGGCGGCGGATCCGCGGATCACGGCATTTAAGGGGATCCCTTTTGCGGCGCCTCCGGTGGGGAAAAACCGGTGGAGAGCGCCCCAGCCCTGTGAGAACTGGGAGGGCGTAAAGGAGTGTTACCGCTTCGCGCCCATCTCCGTGCAGGACACGCCGGGGCTGGGGACGGACATTTACTGCCGGGAGTGGCACGTGGACCCGGAGATTCCCATGGGCGAGGACTGCCTGTATCTGAACGTGTGGACGGGGGCGAAAACTTCGGAGGAAAAGCTGCCGGTGGTGGTCTGGTTTTTCGGCGGCGGATTCCAGTGGGGCTATCCCGCGGAGATGGAGTTTGACGGAGAGCGGGTCGCCCGCAGGGGCGTGGTGGTTGTCTCCGTAAACTACCGATTGAATGTGTTTGGGTTCCTGGCTCATCCTGAGTTGACGGCGGAAGCGCCGGATGCACCTACAAACTTTGGCCTCTTGGACCAGCAGGCGGGGGTCCGTTGGGTCATCCGCAATATCGCGGCTTTCGGCGGGGACCCGGAAAAGATCACCATCGCCGGGCAGTCCGCAGGGGCGGGCAGCGTCATGGCACAGGTGACGAATCCTGCAAATAAAGGGCTGTTCCAGCGCGCCATCGTCCAGAGCGGCCTGATCAGAAGTCCCTATGGGGCGGACGGGTTCGGTGCGCCGGAACCCCTGAAAGATGCGGAAAAGAACGGCAAGGGCTTCTTTGACTATCTTGGGGTCAAAAACCTGGAGGAAGCGAGACAGCTGGACGCCTTTGAGATCCTGCACAAGTACGGGGAGTATGTAAACGGATTTGAACTTTTTGTAAAGACCGAGAGCGGTCATAGGATGTATACGGTCCTGGACGAAAAATTCTGCTACGGGGATGCGATGGAGCTTTTCATGGAGGGAAAGCACGTGCCTGTCACCGTGATGGCGGGCAATACGGCGGACGAGTTCCCGAATCAGTTCCGGGCGGAGGACGACGCGGACTTTGAGCGTCAGGCGCGGGAGAAGCTGGGAGAGCAGGCGGAGGAATTTCTGAAATTCCCCGAGAGCAGACGCCGGGAGGCGGACGGCTCCTACGCCAAGGTCAACGGCATCGAGTGCGCGGCGAAGGCCATGGCGCTGAACGCCCAGGAGAGAGGCGCGGGCCCCGTGTATTACTATCGCTTTGACACGGATATCCCCGGCTGGGATAACCCCGGCACCTTCCATTCCGTGGAGCTGTGGTTCTTCTTTGAGACGCTGGCAAAGTGCTGGAGGCCTTTCGTGGGCAGGCATTACGACCTGGCCCGCCAGATGTGCGATTACTGGACCAATTTTATCAAGAACGGCGATCCCAACGGCATGGGAACGGACGGCAGGGAGCTTCCGAAGTGGGAGCCCTATACGAAGGAAAACGAGGCGGGCATGGCCTTTACCTCCGAAGGGGCCGTTCCGGAGCGGGGCGAAAGCGAATTTAAGAAATTCCTGATCCGCAGGATGTTTCCGAAGAAGTAATATTTATCGCCTGAGAAAAAACGCGCCGTGTTTGTTTCGCTCCGCCGGGGCAGAAGGCATGCAGGCAGGAATTTGCATCCTGCCCGGCGGGCGAAAGAATTAACAGAATCAATATATCGCGAAAGAGAGGTCAGCTTATGTCCGTAACTTCAGTCAATCCCATTATGCCGGGATTTTATCCGGATCCTTCCATCTGTGCGGTGGGAGAAGATTACTATCTGGTCAATTCGTCTTTTGCCTATTTCCCGGGGCTTCCCCTGATGCACAGCAGGGATCTGGTCCATTTTGAGCAGATCGGGAACGTGCTGGACCGTCCCTCCCAGCTTCCCTTGGAGAACGCGGGACATTCCCAGGGGTTGTTTGCTCCGACCATACGCTATCATGAGGGCGTCTTTTATGTGATTTGCACAAATGTGACCCACGGCGGGAATTTTGTGGTGACCGCCGAAAATCCCGAGGGTCCCTGGTCCGAGCCCCATTATTTGGCGGAGGCGGACGGCATCGATCCCTCCCTGTTCTTTGACGAGGACGGGAAATGCTATTACATCGGGACTCATCCCAACCCCGACGGCGTGAAGTACGA
>CANQEV010000065.1 GCA_947595925.1 uncultured Acetatifactor sp.
CTGTTTCTGACGGCGTTTTGCCTGATGAAAACGATCCTGCCGTTCCAGCTGGAGACGGATGCCCAGGGCTACGATTGCCTCTGGTATCTGTGTGTGTTCCTGACAGCGGCCTATATCCGCCGCTTTGGGATCCCTTTTTTGGAAAAAAAGAGCAGAGCATTTTTCCTGTATGTGGTGCTTTCCGGTTTGATTCTCTGCGGAAGCTTTGCCATCCGTTGGATCTCCACGACCACGGGACATTTAGAATACATTCGCGGAAATACCTACCACTACAACCACTTGCTGCCGTATCTTGCCTCGGTGTGCCTCTTCATGGTATTTCTCAAATTAAAGATTCCGGAAGGCTTTTTCAGCCGCCTGGTAGTCTGGGCGGGCCCGTACACGTTAGGCGTGTACCTCCTGCACGAAAATCTGGGGATCCGTTATCTGTGGCCCCATTGGTTCGGAACGGATCAGATCACCGGCGTTTTGGGATTGACCTGGCGGCTCCTTACGGCGGTCGTGATAGTTTTTGCGGTCGGGATCCTGGTGGAATGGCTCAGAAACCTTGCCATGAAGGGACTGCACAGGCTGCTGATGGGATGGAAGGGATATCGAGCGGTCATTTCAAAGATTGAAGAGGCGGATGCATTATTCAGCGGTAAATCCGGCGGGAACCACGGCGCGGGAGAACCGGATCGGGGGAGAGCATGAAAAAAAGACGGTATGCGGCAGAGCTGTGTCTGACGGCGGTTCTATTCCTCTTTGCCCTAAGGCATGTAACCTGGGGGCTGGATCTCTGGGACACCGGATATAATTATGCGAATTATATGTATGCGTCGCAGGAACACCTGGGGACCATGTGGTGGTTTTCCACTTATCTCACGAATCTGGCGGGGCATGTGTTTACCATGCTGCCCTTCGGGGACACCCTGGTGGGGCTGAACATTTACACGGGTCTTTTGGTGGGGGGACTCAGCGTTCTGGGATACTTTTTCTGCACCCGCAGTCTGGGGATATCCCGCGTCTGCGCCTTTATAGGAGAGATGGCCGCGCTCTGCCTCTGCTGGTGCCCCAGCGCGAAACTCTACGACTACTTTACCTATCTGTTCTTTCTGCTCTGCGTAATCTTTCTGTATCAGGGGCTGACGGGCCGGAAACCCCTCTTCCTGATTCTGGCAGGGGCCTGTCTGGGAACCAATATCTTCGTGCGTTTTTCCAATCTTCCGGAGGCAGGACTGATACTGGCCGTCTGGGTATATGCCTTTTTAGAAGGATTTGAAAAGAAAGACCAGTTCCAGGGATCCGGCAAAAGCTGGAGCCGCTTTGCCTTTGCCAGAGCGGGCGGTTATACCCTCTGGTGCCTTGCGGGATATCTGATTCCTCTGTTTGTCGGGTTTGGCTGGATCGCCATCCGCTACGGAATAGGGGAGTACGCGGAAGGGATCCGGCTTCTCTTTGGCATGACGGAATCCGCAAAGGGATATCAGGCCATTTACATGCTGGGCGGCATCGTCTGGCCGTTCTGGGAGGGAAAATACTGGGTGATCAGGATCCTGCTTTTTGTCGCTGCAGCTAACCTGGCTGTCCTTGTGATGGATTACCTTTCCATGCGTCTGAAATGGGGAAAGCGGGCGCAAAGGATCTGCAGCAATTTTGAAGGGCTGGCGGTGATCGGCATCACGGCGGCTCTGGTCTACTGGCTGTATACCAAATGTGATCCGAGCTTTACCTCCGCTTATTTTGAGAGTTATGACGCGATGTACTGGCCGGCGGTGATGTTTCTGTTTCTGGCCCTGTGCATCTGCGCTTTTCAGGTCCTGCGAAAGAATACTTCAAAACAGGAAAAACTCCTGGCGGGACTGCTCCTTCTCGTGATCCCGATCACCTCCCTGGGAAGCAATAACGGATTGTATCCCAGTTTTAACAATCTTTTCCTGGCAGCTCCGTTTGTTTTGCAGGAAATGATTCATTTTACAAGGTGGGCTTACGGGAAAAATTCAGAAATGAGGAAATCGGAAAGAGGACTTCGGTGGAATTTTATGCCTGTTTCCTTCATGGGCTGGTCTGTCCTGATTCTGATCATGATACAGATCGGAATGTTTGGCATTCGTTTTGCTTTCTGCGAGGGTACCGGCGTACAGGAACGCGGATACGAGGTGCAAAATAACCGTGTGCTGAAGGGCGTGGACATGAGCCTGGAGAGAGCCCGTTGGCTGGGAGAAATCAGCGAGTTTGCCAATCAGAATGACTTTGCCGGACAGGAGGTGATCCTCTACGGCATGATCCCTTCTCTTTCCTTTTACCTGGAAATGCCCCCCGCCTTTCACGCCTGGGCCGACCTGGAATCCTACCAGTATGCAACGATGCGGGACACTATGGAAGAATTGGCGGGAGAGATCAGTGAGAAAGGAAAAGCAAAACCCGTAGTGATCGCGGAGAAAAAATACGCGCCTTTCGGACCGCTGGAAACCGGGCAGACGGAAGGGGCGGAAACATCGGAAGCATTGGACCTTAAATGGGGGCTGGTCCGTGAGTTTATGGGAAAATTCGGCTATGAGAAAACGTTTGAAAATGAGAAGTTTGTGATCTGGCAGGCAGAGTGATTTTTCTGCCTGCCAGTTTTCTGCATTTTTGCTGCATTTGAGAGATTACAAAAGCTGCAGTCCCTTTTCCTGGGCTTCTCTCATGACCTCGTCGGGCCAGAGGGAACACTGTACCTCGCCGATGTGGGCCTTGCGCAGGAAGAACATGCAGATCCGGGACTGACCGATGCCGCCGCCGATGGTGTAGGGAAGTTCACAGTTTAAGATCGCTTTGTGGAAGGGCAGTTCCGCCCTCTCCGGGCATCCGGCTTTCTGAAGCTGTTCCCTCAGGGAATTTTCGTCCACCCGGATCCCCATGCTGGAGAGTTCCAGGGCGATGTCCAGAACGGGATAATACACGACGATATCGGCGTTCAGCGCCCAGTCGTCATAGTCCGGGGCGCGGCCGTCATGGGGCTTGCCATTCTCCAGGACGTCCCCGATCTTCATGATGCAGACGGCGCCTTTCGCCTTCGCAATGTAATACTCCCGTTCCTTGGGGGTATTGTCGGGAAACATCTCCGCCAGCTCTTCCGTGGTGATGAAAAAGATATCATGGGGAAGGATCTCTTCTATGTAATCGTAATGGATGGACATATATTTTTCCGTCTTGCGCAGCACTTTATACACGCTGCGGACAGTATCCTTCAAGGTATCCAGGGTACGGTCCTCTTTGGCGATGATCTTTTCCCAGTCCCACTGGTCCACATAGATGGAGTGAATATTGTCCGGAATTTCATCCCGGCGGATGGCGCTCATGTCCGTGTAAAGACCTTCATTCACAGAGAAACCGTATTTCTTCAGGGCATAGCGCTTCCACTTTGCAAGGGACTGCACGATCTCGCCCGTCTTTCCGTCCTGGTACTTGATGTCGAAGGAGACGGGGCGCTCCACGCCGTTTAAATTGTCATTCAAGCCGGACAGGGGATCCACAAAGAGAGGCGCCGAAACACGCAGGAGATTCAATTTTTCTGCAAGCAGCGTCTGGAAAAAATCCTTTACGGTCTTAATCGCGACCTGTGTATCGTACAGATTCAATTCGGAGTGATAATCTTTGGGAATTTTTAATGTACTCATCTCTCAATATCCTTTCTGGACACAATATGATACCACTACTATTTAACCGCTTTTCGGGCAGGAATGCAAGAGTTTTTAGAGCAAATTTGTACTAATTTTTTTCCCGGCGGGGTCGGTTTTTTGTGGAATTCCATTGTTTACAATCCCCGGTATTTGTCTATAATGATAATAACTCGAAGTTCATTGTTGACCCAAAAGAAAGGAAGGATAGCTATGGTTAAGACAATTCGTTTGACACAGGAGGAAGTGCAGAGTTTTGTGAGCGCAGCCTCAAGATGCGATTTTGACATTGATATTTGTTATAATCGCTATGTGGTGGACGCAAAGTCATTCCTTGGCGTGTACGGTTTGGATTTCAGCAGGCCACTCAGAGTTTCCTACGACGGATACAGCGAGGAATTTGAACAAGTGCTGAAGAAATATACCGTCGCTTCATAAGAATGAATGATTTTGCGATGAAAGTAAACGGTTGGAACGCGGACACACAAGCGGAAACCATTTGACACCCTATGGATCTTGGAGTAACATTTCCATAGGGTGTTTTTTTGCCGCCGGACCGGCGGCGGAACGGAGTTTTGCATGAAAATGGACAGGCCAGCCCTCAGAGGCGCGGACAATGAGAATACGCATATAGAGGAACCCATGGGGGAGATCCGCGTCTCCGTCAGACGGCTGGTGGAATTTATCCTGCGGGAGGGCGATATCGACAACCGCCATCAGGCGGGGGCGGAGAATGCCATGCAGGAGGGCAGCAGGATCCATCGCATGCTGCAGAAGCGCATGGGGGCGGACTATAAGGCGGAGGTTCCCTTGAAATATACATATGAGGCGAAGGGCTATTACCTCGTGGTAGAAGGCAGGGCGGACGGCATCCAGGAGCGGCCCGGCCATGTCATGGTGGATGAGATCAAGGGGACCTATCGGGATTTGGACCGCCTGAAACGCCCTATTCCGGTACATGTCGCACAGGCGAAATGCTACGCTTACATGTACGCCCTGCAAAAGAAATGCGCCCTGATCCAGGTGAGGATGACCTACTGCAACATCGAGACGGAAGACATCCGCTATTTTTATGAAGAGTTCACTTTCGAGGAACTGGAAGCCTGGTTTGGCAGTCTGATCCGGGAATATCTGAAATGGGCGGATTTTGCGTGGGAATGGCGAAGGATCAGACAGGCCTCCCTGGAAAAGCTCGTCTTCCCCTTCCCCTACCGTGAGGGGCAGAAAGAGCTTGTATCCCATGTCTACCGGACCATATACCACAAGCGGAAACTGTTCCTGGAGGCGCCTACAGGCGTTGGGAAGACCATCTCCACGATCTTTCCGGCGCTGAAAGCCATGGGAAAGGACATGGGGGACAAGCTGTTCTATCTCACGGCAAAAACCATCACGCGAACGGTTGCGGACGAGACGATCCAGCTTCTGCGGCAGCAGGGAATGCGGCTGAAGAGCGTCATCCTGACGGCAAAGGAAAAGATCTGTTTTCAGGAACATACGGAGTGCGTCCCGGAGAAATGTCCCTATGCGAAAGGGCATTACGACAGGATCAACGAAGCCATATACGATCTCTTGACCCATGAGGACGGTTTTTCCAGGGAAGAGATCGAAAAATACGCCGTGAAACACCAGGTCTGCCCTTTTGAAATGTCCCTGGACATGAGCCTGTTTGCGGACTGTGTGATATGCGACTACAATTATCTCTTTGATCCCCATGTGTATCTGAAACGGTTTTTTGACACGGCGGGGGGAAACTATCTCTTCTTGATCGACGAGGCGCATAACCTCCTGGAGAGAGGACGGGAGATGTACTCCGCGGAACTGTTCAAAGAGGATTTTCTGAGCCTAAAGCGGGAAATTCAGCAGACCGTGATGGAGGATATGGAAAAAAACAAGCGTTATAATAACGATGATGAAGAAAAGACTGAAACGGAAAATGTGCAGCTAACACTGGAAATGACAGGAATGTCAAATGTTATGTCTCCGCCAGCAAAGCCCCGAAAAAAAAGGAAAACCAAGGGTGCAAAAAGCATCTTTGTCAGAGACGGACATGCAGAAAAAATTATGTACTGTCTGGAGAGATGTAATAAAGAACTGCTGTTATTAAAACAGGAATGCGAGACGGGAAGAGTGGTGGAGGAGATCGATGACTTTGTCAATCCCCTGCTGCGCCTATACAACTGCATGGCGGACTATCTGGAGGTGCAGGAGGAAGAAACGCTGCCCGTGAGGGACGATATCCTGGAATTTTATTTTGAGGTGTCCCATTTCCTGGATATCTATGACCGGCTGGACAGTCACTATCTGAAATATACCCAGCTGGGGGAGGACGGCAGGTTTATGCTAAAGCTGTTCTGCGTGAACCCCAGGGAAAACCTGAAGGAATGCATGCTGAAAGGAAGAAGTTCCATCCTCTTTTCAGCGACCCTTCTGCCGATTCAGTATTATAAAGGGCTTCTGGGGGGAGATCCGGAAGACTATGAAGTGTATGCAAAATCGGTTTTTGATCCAGAAAAACGCGCGTTATTTATATCTGGGGACGTCACGACAAAATATACCAGGAGAACACAGGAGGAATATTATAATATCGCATGTTATATTGATCGGATCGTCAGCAGCCGGGCCGGAAATTACATGGTATTCTGCCCCTCCTATTCCTTTCAGCAGTCGATCTTTGATATCTTTCAGGAGCAGTTTCCCGCCCAAAACAGGGAATGCCTTCTTCAGAGGGAGATCATGAACGAGGCGGAGAGAGAGGAATTTCTGGCCAGGTTCCGGGGAAATGAAGACTGCGATCTGCAGGAATTGATACGGATGGATATCGAGATGGACGAGGAACCTCAGACGCTGGTAGGCTTCTGCGTTCTCGGCGGGATCTTTGGGGAAGGAATCGACTTAAAGCGGGACAGCCTGATCGGCGCCGTCATTGTGGGAACCGGGCTTCCCCAGGTGTGTTTTGAAAAAGAGATTTTGAAAAAATACTTTGATGAGCGGGGAGAAAACGGTTTTGACTATGCGTACCGTTACCCGGGAATGAATAAGGTCCTTCAGGCGGCGGGCAGAGTGATCCGGACCCAGGAGGACGTGGGCGTGGTCGCCCTGCTGGATGAGAGATTTCAACAGCTGGCCTATCGCCGGATGTTTCCGAGGGAATGGGAACGCTATGAGGTTGTGAATGTGGATATGCTGGAGAAAAAACTGGAGCGGTTCTGGGATTCCTGGGGCAAGTACAAAAATTGAAAAAGAAAAACAAGGAAATGCAGGAATTCTATCAAAATGACATTTCAAGAGACACGGTTATGACACTAATGTCAATGTGGATAACTCTGTGGAAACTGTGGATATTTCAAGAAACATCCATTTTAAACCGACAGTTATTCCAATTCGCTAAAAGTTGGACAGTGTGAATCAATCTGCAAGATCCATCCGCTTATTTTTCGCCTCCTTGGAATGTACATTTTTAATAAATTTTACACTTTATCACCCTGAAATTTTCATGAGTTAGTGTAAAATTATAGTTGGCAAAATAAAAGGAAGAGGCCGAAACCTCTTCCCAATCACACAGTTTTTCTTTA
>CANQEV010000066.1 GCA_947595925.1 uncultured Acetatifactor sp.
TTCCGGGGACCAGGAGGGCGTGCGGCACGCCTTTCGCTTTAAGCTGTATGTCAGCGTTTTATTGGTAATCCTGGGGATCCTAGTCCTCTGGTTCCTGGGGGAGGACCTGATCCTTCTCTATCTGCACGATGAGGGAGGGACGACCCAGTCTTTGGATGCGGCGTTGGGGTATGGGAAGTCCTATCTTCTTGTGATGCTTGTGGGACTATTGCCCTTTGCCCTGGAGGAAGCCTACGCCAGCACGCTGCGGGAGTGCGGTGAGACAAAGCTCCCCATGCTGGCGGGCGTCGTGGCGGTATTTGTCAATCTCTTTCTGAATTACCTGCTGATCTTTGGAAAATGCGGGTTCCCGAAGCTGGGGGTGGTGGGAGCCGCCATCGCCACGGTGATCTCCCGCTATGTGCAGATGCTCATCGTGATCGTCTGGACACACAGGCATACAGGACTGCTTCCCTTTGCAAAGGGGCTTTACAGTTCGCCGAGGATTCCGGGCGGACTGACCTTGCAGATCATTCTGAAGGGCCTCCCGCTGATGCTGAATGAGATCCTGTGGGCGGCGGGCATGGCCGTGCTGAACCAGTGTTATTCGCTGCGGGGGTTGGATGTGATCGCCGGCCTCAATATCGCGACTACGATCACCAATCTTTTTAATGTGGTATTTATCGCCATGGGAAGCGCGGTCTCCATCATGGTGGGTCAGCTCCTGGGCGCGGGAAGGATGGAGGAAGCCCGGGATACGGACACAAAGCTGATCGCCTTTTCCGTCTTCTCCTGCGTGGGGATCGGCGCGGTCCTGATGCTGCTTGCGCCTCTGTTCCCGGAGATGTATAATACAACGGACCAGGTAAAGAGCCTTGCCACCGGCTTTATCCGGGTGGGAGCAGGATGTATGCCGATCTTCGCGTTCATGCACACGACCTACTTTACCCTGCGGTCCGGCGGGAAGACGCTGATCACCTTCTGCTTTGACAGCGTGTACCTCTGGGCGGTGAGCACGCCCCTGGCCTTTGTACTCAGCCGTTACACCGCCCTGCCCATATTGACCTTGTACCTCTGCGTGCAGCTTATCGACCTGATCAAATGCGCCATCGGATTCGTAATGGTCAAGAAAGGGATCTGGATGAATAAGATGGTTCACACCAGTTCAGCCAGCCGCTAAATTCGGAAAAATCGTGCTCGCACGAATTTTTCCGAATCCAGCGGCTGAGGGAACGCCATTTCATGAGCAAAGATAGCTGCGAAGCAGCGGAGAGCGCGTGAGCGCGACTTTGCGAATGGCGTGGGCGGTATCCATGTTGTTATAGCCGGCGTACCGTAGAATTTCGCATCATAGAACAATATTTTCATAGAGAACCTCCAAACACTTTTTTCCATAGTATTCCTCGGACAGGGGATGCTATGCGGAGGAAGTTGTGTTGCGCAGGGGAAAGGACATGGCGGAAATGGAAGAAAGGAAAGAGATCAGACAACAGTTTTTGACGGGAGAGAGGGCCTTGTTCCAGGGCCGGTGCCTGAAGATCGTGGACACGACTTTTGCGGACGGGGAATCCCCCTTAAAGGAAAGCCGGGACATTGAGCTCACGGGCAGTATGTTCAAGTGGAAATATCCCCTCTGGTACAGCAGGGATATCCGGGTGAAGGACTGCACCTGGTTTGAGATGGCCAGGGCGGGGGTCTGGTACACGGAGAATATGACGGTGGAGGATTCTCCCATCGAGGCACCCAAGAATTTCCGCAGATGCAGGAACCTCACGCTGAAAAACGTCTCCTTTTCCAACGCCGCGGAGACCTTGTGGCACTGCGATGACGTGACCCTGGAGAATGTCACCGCCAGGGGGGATTACTTTGCCATGAACACCAGCAATATCCGGGCGGAGAATTTGACGCTTTACGGCAACTATTCCTTTGACGGCGGAAGGAACGTGGAGATCCGCAATTCCAAGCTCCTTTCCAAGGATGCCTTCTGGAACACTGAGAATGTCACGGTTTACGATTCCTTTATCTCCGGCGAGTACCTGGGGTGGAACGGAAAGAACCTGACCCTGGTGAACTGTACGGTGGAGAGTCTGCAGGGAATGTGCTACATCGACAACCTGGTGATGAAGAACTGCAAACTGCTCAACACCACCCTGGCCTTTGAATATTCTTCCGTGGAGGCGGACATCCGGGGAAAGATCGACAGTGTGATGAATCCCTCGTCAGGGACGATCACGGCGGACGAGATCGGGGAGCTGATCCTGGAGAAAGACAAGATCGATCCCTCTAAGACCAGGATCCTGTGCCGCGGCTAAAAAAGCGATTGCCTGTAAATCGGATGTAAACGCAGGAAGCGAATATTCTGTTGCGGCTAAAAACAGCGCTTGCCTGCAACACAGACGCGAAGGCGGAACCGGATCCTCTGCCGCTGTGAAGGATAGCGGCGATTGTCGGCAAACCGGATGTAAATGCAGGAACCGGATTCCCTGCCACAGCAGAAAAGACGGTCTGCGGCGATATTTTTATGAAAGCGAGAGAAGGAAATGTTTGACTTTGACAGGCCGGTGGACCGCCGGGGGACCGCGTCCCTGAAATGGGACGTGGAGGAGAGGGAGCTGCCCATGTGGGTGGCCGATATGGATTTTCAGACGGCCCCCTGCGTCCGGGAAGCGATCCAAAGGCGGGCGGAACACGGAGTATTCGGGTATAATATCGTGCCGGAGGAATGGTACGGGGCGTATCAGGGCTGGTGGGAGCGCAGGCACGGTTTTCAGATCCGGCGGGAATGGCTGATCTTCTGCACGGGGGTAGTCCCTGCCCTCTCCAGTATGGTCCGGAAGATGACGGGCGTGGGAGAGAACGTGCTGATCCAGACCCCGGTGTACAATATCTTCTTTAATTCCATCGTGAACAATGGAAGGAATGTGCGGCAGTCCCCCCTGAGGTTTCGGGACGGGGAATATGACATGGATTTCGAAGCCCTGGAGAGGGATCTTTCCGATCCCCAGACCTCCATGATGATCCTCTGCAATCCCCATAATCCGGTGGGGAAGATCTGGAGCCGGGAGACTTTGGCAAAGGTTGGGGAACTCTGCGCGAAGCACCATGTCCTGGTGGTGTCCGACGAGATCCACTGTGATCTCACGGATCCGGGCAGAGAGTACGTCCCCTTCGCCTCCGTGAACGAGGTCTGCAGGGACAACAGCATCACCTGTATCGCGCCCACCAAGACCTTTAACCTGGCGGGCATCCAGACGGCGGCTGTGGTGGTGCCGGACCCCGTCCTCCGTCACAGGGTGAACCGGGGGCTGAACACGGACGAGGTGGCGGAGCCGAACGCCTTCGCCGTGCCGGCGGCCGTGGCGGCCTTTGAGGGCGGGGAGCCCTGGCTGGAAGAGCTGAGGGCGTATCTGTATGAGAATAAATGTGAAGTCAGGGAATTTCTGAAGGAGAATCTTCCCAAGGTGCGGCTTACGCCCTCCGAGGCAACCTATCTGCTCTGGCTGGACTGCGGGCAATACAGTGAGGACAGCGTGGAGCTGGCCGGGTTCCTGCGCCGGGAGACCGGGCTTTACGTCTCGGACGGCGCGGAGTATGGAAGGACCGGGGAGAGGTTCCTGCGCCTGAACGTCGCCTGTCCGCGGGCGAGGCTGAGAGAGGGTCTGAAACGCCTGAAGGAAGGGCTTGACAGCTATCAGCGGGATTTTCCAAGAAAATAAGAGATCAGAAATACGAGGATTCGGAGAATTGAAAAAAGAATTTACCTGTGGCCTCCGGGACGGCATCCCTATCGCCCTGGGGTATTTTGCAGTCAGCTTCAGCCTGGGCATCACCATGGTGTCCGCGGGGATCAGCGCCCTTCAGGGGGCGGTTATGAGCATCACCAATGTGACCAGCGCCGGTGAGTTTGCCGGCGTCAGGGTCATCGCCGCCGGGGGGACCCTGATCGAGATGGCGCTGACCCAGTTCATCATCAATCTGCGGTATGCCCTGATGAGCATGAGCCTGTCCCAGAAGCTGGACAGGGAGATGCCCTTCTGGCAGAGATTTGTGATCGCGTTCGCCAATACGGACGAGATCTTCGCCGTGGCCATGAACCATCAGAAAAGCCTGACGCTTCCTTATATGATCGGCCTTCAGAGTCTGCCCATCCTGGGCTGGACGGCGGGGACCTTCCTGGGGGCGGCGGCCTGCGGCCTGATGCCGGCCAGCGTCAGCGTCGCCATGAACGTGATGCTCTACGGCATGTTCATCGCCATCGTCTTCCCGGTGGCAAAAAAATCGAAGCCCGCCCTTGTGGTGTCCCTTTTGGCGGTATTCCTCAGCTGCCTGTTCCGCTACGCGCCTTTCCTGCAGGGCGTTTCGGAAGCGCTCTCCATCATCATCTGCACGGCGGCAGCGGCGGCCCTGGGGGCGGTCCTGTTTCCGGTGGAGGACACGGAGAGAGCAGGAAGTGAAAAAGAGTGAGGCTTCCCTGCCTGGAACCAAGGATGGGAGTGAAAAACTCCCGGGACTCAGGCAGAGGCGGGAAGGGAGGAACCTCTAATCTGTGGTAAAAAAGAGGAAAGATTCCCGGGAAAATATGAAAAATCCGCCGCGGACAGGCCAGTCGAACCGTTCACGAGGCGGAAGGAGATCCTGACAGATGAAGATATATGTTTACATTTTTGTGATGGCGGCGGTCACCTATCTGATCCGGCTGATCCCGCTGACCTTGATCCGGAGACAGATCCAAAACCGGTTTCTAAAGTCGTTTTTGTATTATGTGCCGTACGCCTGCCTGATGGCGATGACCTTTCCGGCGGTGTTTTACGCCGCGGACCATCTCCTGGCGGCAGTGGCAGGCGTGGCTGCGGCAGCGTTTCTTGCGCTTAGGAACAAGGGGCTTGTGACGGTGGCGGCAGCGGCCAGCGTCACCGTGTTCGCGGTGTCCTGGGCGATGGAACTGCTGGGATGAACTGCGGGGACGAAGCGCTGGGATGAACTGTGGGGACGAAGCGCTGGGGTGAACCGCTGGGATGAACTGTTGGGGCGAAGCGCTGGGGGAACTGCTGGGGAGAACCGTCTGGGTGATTGCTTAGAGGAAGCGCCTGGGTGGACTGTTGGATCCGGGGGAACGCCTCGGGTATCTGTGGGCGCGGGGCCTGTTTTCAGGCGGCAGTAAATGGGGAAAATAAATAAAAGAGAAAGTGCAGGAGGAATGTGCCATGGAAGACTTTCAGAAGGCTGTCGAAGAATTTCGGAAGATCATCGATCAGCATGACAACATCGTATTTTTCGGGGGAGCGGGGGTTTCTACGGAGAGCGGCATCCCGGATTTCAGGAGCGTTGACGGGCTATACAACCAGCAGTACGACTATCCTCCGGAGACGATCCTGAGCCACACGTTTTACTTGAAAAAGCCGGAGGAGTTCTTTCGGTTTTACAGGAATAAGATGCTCTTTCCGAAGGCGAAGCCAAACGCGGCCCACAGAAAGCTGGCGGAGCTGGAGGCGTCGGGCAAACTGAAGGCGGTGGTGACCCAGAACATCGACGGCCTGCACCAGGCGGCCGGCAGCAGGAAGGTCCTGGAACTCCACGGCAGCGTGCTTCGGAATTATTGTGAAAAATGCCGCAAATTCTACCCGATGTCTTATATCCAGGAGACAAAGGGCATTCCGATGTGCGAGGACTGCGGGGGCAGGGTGAAACCGGACGTCGTTCTCTATGAGGAGGGACTGGACCAGGGGACAATCAGCGAAGCGGTGCGCTGTATCAGCGAGGCACAGGTACTGGTGATCGGCGGGACGTCCCTGGCTGTGTATCCTGCCGCCGGGCTCATCGACTATTTCCAGGGTGATAAGCTGGTGGTCATCAATATGGCGCCCACGCCCCGGGACAAATACGCGGATCTGCTGATCCAGGCACCCATCGGAAAAGTTTTTGAGGCGGCTTTTGAAAATCTTTAGAAATTCTTAATGTGTTCGCAGGTTGAGTACGGCGGGATTCTATGTTAATATAGCATTGTAGTCCTGATCATAAAGGAGGAACAGCAAAACAGCCCTGGAAGGAGTCGGTTCATGTTCGGACGCAGAAGGAACGATCTGGTTCCCTTTGAAAAGCATAAGAGAGTGATTCGTCTGGAGGACCGGGGAAGGGAGCGGGAATTGAAATTCGGCGCTTTCTTCTTTGGCGTCCTGGCGTTTTTTTGCGTGCTTTACTGCGTGGGTATCGGACTGGTGATCGGGTACGGCACGAACTTTTTCCTGCTCTGGGGCCTGATGGGGATAGGATTCGGGGGGATTTCCTTCCTCTGCGCAAAGCCTGCCGTCCGCAGGAAGATCCCGGCCGTCCTGATCCGGCTTTTCTGGATCTGTTTTTGTGTGGGACTGGCCGTGTTTTTCCTGGTGGAAGGGCTGATATTGTCCCGCTGCGGCGCAAAGGGCGTGGAGGGCGCGGATTATGTGATCGTCCTGGGGGCCCAGTGGAAGACTTCCGGGCCGAGCCGTGTTCTGCAGTATCGGTTGGACAAGGCTTTGGAGTATTGGAAAAGGAATCCGGACGTGAAAGTGATCGTGTCCGGCGGCCGGGGGGCAAACGAGCCCATTGCGGAGGCGGACGGCATGTTTTCGTATCTGACCCAGGCAGGGATCCCGGCAGAGCAGGTCCTGGTGGAGAACCGATCGGTGAATACCTATGAGAATCTGCGCAACAGCGCCGCTTTGTTGGACAAGGAGCAGGCAAAGGTCGTGATCGTGACCAATAATTTTCACGTTTTTCGGGCAGAAAAGATTGCCGG
>CANQEV010000067.1 GCA_947595925.1 uncultured Acetatifactor sp.
GCTGCGAAGCAGCGGTAAGCGCCGCAGGCGCGGCTTTGCGAATGGCGTTCGCTGAACTGTCCCCCCAGGGACGCCATTGCCATTCCTGAGCGAGCGCCATATCCCCCTTAATCATTCACCACTGTACTGATGATGATGTTCTCCGGCGCCACATTGGTCTTTCTGGTCACGATGTCCTCAATCTGCGCCCTCTGGGCATCCGTAAGGCTCACGGCGTTCACCACCACGTCCACGCCGCCTTTGGAGATGCTGACTACCACATCCGAGAAGCCCTTGGCCTCCAGCAGAATCTCCGCGGCCGCTTCGCGCTCCGCCGTCTCGGTCATCTCCACCATGCTGCTTACCGCTCCCTGTTTCTGATCCGCGCTGAGGGTCTCGCTGTTGATGATGTCCATCAGAGTCTCTTTATTTTTTGCCCGGGTCTGCTCCTTCAGGAGCTTGGCATCCGCAAGAACCTCCACGCCCGCCGTTGAGGTAAACACGGCCTCCCCGGGGATCTCTCCCTCCTGGGGCGTCGCGCTGGCCGGCTCCTGCATTCCGTCCGCGGAAGTGATGTCCATCTCATCTTCCAAATAATCCTCCAGGATCACTTCCACGTCGCTGTCCAAGCTGGCGATATCCCGGTTTCCATAACCTGTCTCCCCTTCGTCCGAAGCGTTGCCCTGGAGCGCGAGAAGGTCTTCCTCCGAGAGATCCAGAATCCCATCCAACGCGTCATCCTCCTGCGCGCTTCCTGCCACATAGTTCTCCGTAATGACGTTTCCCGTGGAAGCCTCTTGGCTTCCGCTGCCTGTCTTTTCGCCGTCTACCGTACTTTCCGCAAACTGTAAGTACCCTGCGATCGCTATCATGATCGCAAGCGCGGTTATCATAAGCTGGTTCTTTTTAATCACGTTCTTCACTTTTCCATCCTCCCCTGTTTTCTAGTGGTAGTTCATTCTATTCCTGTCTCATAAGAGATATTCCCCATTTTTAACACTTTTACCTTATGGGCGTCCAAGCCGAAAAGAGCCTGAACCGTCTCCGAAATATCCGTCCTGATCCTGCCCGTGCCAACCCCCGACGCGGCCACCACGACCCCCTCCACCCTGGGATAAATGGTCTTCACGACATAGGGATCTTTCTCCTGGGAAGAAGAATCATAGATTGCCGTCTTTTCCCGTGTCACCTCCTCCACCAGCCTGGTCCCGCCGCTGCTGTCCGTCTCGCTGGTGGTCTTCTGCTGCAAGACCTCCTCCCGGTCCACCACCAACTCTCTGGAAGCGCACAGCGTGATCATCACTTTCACGCTCCCCACCCCGTCTATGGACTCCAAGAAAGCGGTCAGTTCCCTTTCCAGCTCCTCCCGATACCGGTCCTCCAGACTCTCCGCGCCGCCGGAAGAATCCTCCTGCAGATTCCCGCCATCTGCCGAGATAGCCTGTGGGTTCCCCGGATTTTCCGCCGGAGAGAGGATTCCGCCGCTCTGTCCAGACGACGGGCCGCCCGTCCCAGACAGGACGCCGTCCTGCTCCGTTTTATTTTTGGACCCTCCCGTTGGCAGGGAGATCACTAAGAGAAGCACTCCCCCAAGGACCAGCAGGACCAGATTTTCTTTTTTTAAAAACGGCTTTACCTTTTGTTCTAAAAAGTCTCGCACCTTATCGTTCATCTTTGCCTCCCAGCTCCACCGCGGGAATTTCCACCCGCTCCACCGACTCTATGCCGCCGGAAACTCCCGGCCCGTTTTGTCCCGTGGCATTGTTTTCCCCCGGAGCTTCTTCCTGCGGGACTTCCTCTTCCCATAAAACCTCGCCTTCCTTCCTCAACCCTTCTTCCCTTTCACCTGAGGTTCCGCCTTCCCCCTGATCTGTCCCGCCTTCCTCCAAAAAATCCCTTCCTTCTTCCCACAGTCCTTCAGCCCCGGAATCTCCTCCCCATATCTCTTCCCCCGCCATATTTTCATTTTCCTCCGTCCCCCAGCTTTCGTAAGCCCTCCGTGCCGTTCCCTCCATGTACTCCTCCAGCCTGTCCTGAAAGTCCTCATAGCGCGCCTGGAGATCCTTGGCCGTCCCGCCCCGCAGGAAATTTCCAACGGGCAGAAGGAGCTGCAGGAGGATCAGCAGATTCATCAATAGCCGCAGATACTTCTCATAGACCTGTTTCGGGCGGAAATACACCAGCATCTGGGCGCAGATCACAAAGACGGTCAGCCTGCCCATCGCTTTCAAAAACTCTTCTGCCATCCCTACCTCCTCACGGAAACGGCGGTCATGGCGATGGTGATCAGGAAGAACAGCATCGCCGTGCCGGTGATCTTTGCCAGGAGAAACACCGCTTCCCCCGCCCTGTCCACATTTTTCGACAGCCTCCTGTCGCAGACAATCCCCATCAGGGCCGCCGCAGTCTTTAAGAGCAGCGCCGCCAGAAAAAGCTTGGCCAGCGGAACCATACAGAGCACCAAAAGGAACAATAGGAGCAGGATCCCCACGCTGTTCTTGATCACGGAGGCCGACCCTATCGCCAGCTGCAGAATGCTCTCCGCGCCGTTTCCAATCCCCGGTATGGCCGTGATGATCTTCTGAAAGGCGGAGCCCTTTACGCTGTCCAGCGCGGGACCCAGGAGCACCTGTAGAAAATGCAGTCCCGCCACAGCCCCCAGGGCCCCTTTCAGCCCCCATCCCAGCGCCTTTATCAGAAGATCGATCAGAATATCCAGCCGCTCCTGCAGGCCCTCCAGAAGCGAAAGCAGCATCAGCCCTGTGACCATGGGCAGAAACGCCCCCGCCAGGATCTCCTCCACCCCGTAGACCAGAAACAGAAAAGCCTGATACCCCAGCCCCGCCGTCACGCTCCCCGTGGCAATTCCCACCGCCAGAAGATAGGCCGGCATCAGGAGCTTTACAAAAAGAACGATGTTTTCCACCGCCGCCCGGGTCGTCCCCATCATCTCCTGAAAACAGCGGATCAGCATCGCCGCCTGCAGGAGATAGACAAAGTAAAAGCTCAGGTCCCCTATATGATACTTGTCAAAGACGTCCGTAAAGTGGACCAGCGCCGCGCTGACGACCCCCAGGATCACAAGGCTCACAAAAAGCCCTTTCATGCCGGAAAAGCCTCCCGTGAGATTCGTCATTCCCGCCGAAAAGACCTCCCTGACCACGCCCCAGAGATCCCCTTCCAAAAGCCTGCCCAGCAGGGATTTCAGAGAAAGCTCCGCCCTTGGGAACATCTCCGCCAGGTTCTGACCCAGCTCGTCCAATCCAAATTCCTGCCAAAGTTCCGATAAATCCATAGTCTCCCTTTCTCAGATCAACGTCTGAATCTGGTCGATCACGGTAAACAGCACGGAAAGTCCCGAGAGCATCACCGTGAGTTTTCCAAGGATCTCCACCTGCTCCGCAAGTACGCCGTAACCCGCGTCCCTGCATGTGGAGGAGGCAAATTCGCAGATGTAAGTGACCGCCAGGACCCTCATCAGAGTCCCCAGGAAGTTTCCTCCCGCGCCCAGATACTCCTTCAGGGATTCCAGCGCGTTCATGACCCTTACCATCCTGTCCGTGCAGAACCCCAGGACAAAGATTCCCATAGCCATCCCCAAAAGGAGGGAGAACTGCGGCTTTTCCGCCTTGAAATTCAGGGCAATCAGCACGCCCGCCATAGACAAAAGACTGATCTTTATGATATCTTCCATCCCCAACTCCTCTACAGGGCAAACAAGCTCTGAATCGACTGAAACAAATCCAAAATATAAGGTACGATCCAGGAGAGCGCAAGGACAAGCCCCGCCAGACTGATCAGAAAGGCGTGCTCCTCCCTGCCGCTGTGTTTCAGCACCTGTCCCAGGATCGTCACCAGGATCCCCACCGCCGCTATCTTAAAAATCAAACTGACCTCCATGCCCTCTCCCTGCCTTTTCTACATCAGTAGGACCACCAAGAGCAGTCCTCCCATCGCTGCCAGGCTCCACGCCACCCTGCCCTTTTCCCGGCGTCCGGCCCGGCACTCCTCCGCGATCTCCCCGATCCTCCTTTGGCTCCGCTCCAGAGCCCGGACCTGCATTTCCTCCCTGCGCAGGCTCCCCTGGGCGGCGAATTCATAAAACTGCCTCTCTTCCAAAGGAGGCAGGATCTCCCGGAGCGATTCTTCAAGCCCTTCCCGAAGGAGATCCTGAAACCTCTCCTCCGGCTTATCCAAAGCCTCCCGCCCGATCCCTGCAAAAATCCTCTCAAAATCATTTTCGGAGCCCTGTTCCAGCTGCAAAAAACACTCTGGAAGCGTCATCCTGCTGTACCGGATCTCTTCCTGCAGACGCTCCAAAATCTCCTGAAGTTCCTCCAATCTTTGGATACGCCTGTCCAGTCCGTAAGTGTATCGCAGCGCCGCTCCCAGACACCCCAGAAGGATCATGACCGCGCCGATCAGTTTCATCCCGCCAGCTCCTTTCCGTCTCCAGAAGTCTCCCCTGGGGATCTCCTTCCCTGCGCCTGTCTTTGGCGATCAGCTCTTCCGCGCCGACACATTCCCGCAGGCAGGGTGCGCCTCCGTCCTTTCCCCTCTCCAGAAAGAAAAAGAGTTCAAAGCAGTCCTCCAGATGCCTCCTGCGGATATCCTCCACAGAAAGGCCGTGGGCGGTGGCGATCACGCTGATCCCGCAGGTGACGGCCCGGCGGATCGCCAGGAGATCCTCCCCGCCGCCGATCTCGTCCACCGCAAGGACCTTTGGGGCCATGGAGCGGATCAGAAGATCCATCCCCAGCGTCTTCGGGCATCCATCCATCACGTCCGTCCGCATCCCCAGATCATTCTGAGGCAGCCCCAGATAACTTCCCGCGATCTCCGACCGCTCATCCACCAGCCCCACAGTCCTCCCGCCGCCGTAAGCGTTTCCCTCCGAGATCTGCCTTACCAGGTCCCGGAGCAGCGTGGTCTTTCCAACTCCCGGCGGGGAGACGATGAGGCAGTTACGCACCCGGTCCCCCCGATAGAGAAAGGGCAGGACCCCGTCCGCCGCCCCCGGGACCTGATGGGCGATCCGCAGATTCAGAAAAGAGATATTTTTGATGGTGCGGACCTTTCCCTCCTCCAGCACAACTTGTCCCGCCACGCCCAGCCTGTGTCCGCCCTCCAGGGTCACATACCCCTCCCGCAGCTCCTCCTCGTAGGCGTACAGGGAATACCGGCACAGGTGCAGAAGAAGGTTTTTCAGCCTCTCCTTCGAAAAGCGGACCCCTTCCTCCAGTCTGCCGGAGAGTTCCCCGGATTCTCTCAGGAAGTACTCCCTGCCGTCCAGGTACGCCAGGGCGGGCCGCTCCGCCCGGAGCCTGAGTTCGGTCATCCGATCCTGCTGCCCCAGCGCCCTTCTCCAGAACGCCCCTTCCTCCTTTGGAAACATCTTATACAGTTCCCCCATGGTCCCTCCCCTGCGTCTGTTCCGGCTTTCTCACAAGGCCGACTCGCCTGCGCGTCTGTTCCGGCCATCTTCCGTCAAGCCGTTCCTCGTCCCATTTTCCCAGGCGGACATCCTTCTGCTTTCTTCACAATATATGAGGACAGGCCGGATATATGCCGGGAAAATTTTGCGAAACAGAAAAAAGGGTGCAAAAAAAGCCGCCCCTGTCCACAACTGAGCGGCTTTTCTGAAAGCTAATTTGTTTTGGGCTGACCGTCTATCGGTAGCTCCTGTGGGACATCTGTTCGCGCAGATGTCCTTCTTTATGCTCAATATACCACAATCTCCAGAGCACCGCAAGTATTTTTCCGTGTTTCTCATATTCTGCTCCGCTGTCTCCGATCGGGAAACCGATATGACAAGGCAAAATATCCTTCCGGCGCAGCCTTGACTTGATTTTCTGTCAAACCCTTCCAAAAGATACTCACTGCCTTAAAAAAATGCAGCCAAGGCGACAAGCGATATTGCATTTCCGAGAATATGCGAAAGGGTGCTGACAACGCAATTGCCCGATTTATGATAGATCACCGAAAAGAGTAAGCTGTCGATGAATACGCAGGCGACATCATAAAGCACAACGCCTAGGTTTCCTGCGGCAATATGTCCTGCTGCAAAAGTAAGCGATGAGACAACCGCGCAGAGCCAAAACGGAAGGATCTTCATGCCTTTTCCAAGGAAGAATCCACGATATGCGATCTCCTCGCCAAATGCCGCAATGATCACCTGGCCTGTCAGCAGTATGGTTTTATCGAAAGACAGGATAGAACCCGCCCGCCCCATTTCATGGGCAGCAAATTCTCCGCTGAAAATCAGATTTCCAACGACCAGCGTTACAATGCCGCTCACGCTTGGCAGCAGCGCCCAGGCAATTACTCTCGGCTTTTTAAGATCCTCTAAAATAGTAGTAAAACGCAATCCCGATTCGGAGCCTTTTGCTCTGTCGGCAGCTTCCGTGAGAAAGAAAAATGCGATCCCCACAAAAACGGAATACCCTGCTATTGTCGAGGACGGCACAACTTTCGTCGCCGTCAAGAATATCATGATTGCCGCACCTGTCATCGTGAGGACAACACTCTTTTTGTTATTCTCAATCACTTGTTTATCTTTCATTTCCTTTCCTCCTGTACCGCCAATATGGCACCTCTATATGCCCGCTCCAAATGGGACTTTATCAGCTCTTCGTCGTATTCCAATGTGTTGTTGGCGATGATACTCGCATATCCATGAGCAAATAAAAAAAGGCTCATCATCAGAATGTGTGGAATAGAAAACTGCTTTAAAGCCGCATAAGCATTGAAAAAGCATACGATCTCAG
>CANQEV010000068.1 GCA_947595925.1 uncultured Acetatifactor sp.
AACGCTTAACAGGGTCGCCTGGCCGTCCTCCATATCCAGTATGAACCATTCGATGGGTTCCGCGCCGTTTTCCGCGTCGTTGTCCTGCTCGTAAGTCCCGAATGTCACAATATCGCCCACCTTGGCATTGGCGATCTCATCAAAAGTCCACCTTGGGAGGGTGTCAAATTCCGATTCCTCCGTCTCCCCGGCGGAAGAGGACAGTTCTGCAGTTGAAGCGGATGGTTCCTCTGTTGAAGCGGACAGTTCTGCCGTTGAAGAGGATGGCTCTGCCGTTGAAGAGGATGCTTCCTCCGTTGAAGCGGACGGTTCGGCCTCCGCACCCGGTTCCCCTCCGGAAGGTTCCGAAGAACCCTGCAGCTCATCTGTCATCACCGAATTTTGACTGTCTTTCAGGTCTGAAGTTTCCCCGTCTGCAGATCCGGGGCCGCAGGCGGTCAGGCATATAGCCAGACACAATATCACAGGATATAGGAAAAATTTTTTCATGGATGTCCCCCCACTTAGATTTCCTCTTATTATCAGCAATTTTTAAAATGTCGAATAGCTATTCCGCCTTCTTTTCTCGACATATTTTTTGTTCTTATGTTTAAAAAACAATAAAATATTTTTGTTGTAATTATAGGATAACAAATTGCCACATACATTGTCAATATTCTGGAGCTTTTTCGATTGCTGCAAATAATAGAATGTAAATAAAGTATACTTTTTCACCTTTCAGATATCCGATGGGAAAACAATCTCCCGGAGAGACGTAGGGGACTGTATTTCAGCGAACGGCAGGGTTCAAATTAAAAAAGGGAGCAGCAAGCAAGGCTGACGCGCCGCGGAGGGTTTCTCCGGGCTGAGGCCTGTGCTGCTCCCCTTATTTTATTATTTTATTTGAGGTAGAAGATCTGCGCGATGGGGGAGTCCGGGGACAGGATCACGGTCTTGTTGCCGCCCTGCATGGAGAGCTTCAGGGCGTCCAGGCTCCTCACAAAGGAGTAGAACTCCTGCTTGGATTCGTCGTTATAGGCTTCGGAGAGGATCCGCATGTATTCTGCCTCGCCCTCGGCGATGAGGATCTCGGCGTCCTTCTCCGCGTTGGATAGCATCACGGTCACCTCCATGTCGGTGGAGTTCATGATCTTCTGGGCCTCGGAGTTGCCCTCCGCGGTGTAGGTTGCGGCGATGTTGTCACGCTCGGAGATCATGCGCTCGTACACGGCGGCCTTGTTGTCGTCGGGGAGGTCCAGCTGTTTGATCTGGAAATCCAGCAGATGGATGCCGTACTGCTCCAAGGAGGCGCCGATGTTGGTGATGATGGCCTGTGCCAGGGCACCGTCACGGCCGGAGATCACGTCGTCCTGGGTGGTGGCGCTGATCACGTTCTTCGTAGAGTTGTAGACGGTGGTGTCCAGACGGCTCTCCGCGTTGGGGATGGAGCAGTTTAAGGTCTGGGCGAACTTCAGGGGATCCACGATCTCCCAAAGCACGTAGCTGTCACAGATCATGGTCTTTTTGTCGCTGGTGATGACGTCGGAGGGAGACAGGTCGTACAGAAGCGTCTCCTTCGGCAGGGTGTCCACGGTCTGGATGAAGGGGATCCGGTAGGAGATCCCGGCGTCCTTTACGATGTGGTCGATCTTGCCGAACTGCCTGATCAGGCTGTATTCATTTTCATTCGTGATCACGAAGCAGGAGGAGCCGATGATCAGCACCAGGGCTGCGATAACACAGATCACGGTATTTCGGATTACTTTCATAGTTGCTCACTTTCTGCCGGAAAACCGGCAAGGTGTTGGTTTGTGATTGATTTCTCGCCGGAAAACCGGCAAGGTGTTGGTTTACATTTTGTTACCCGCCGGGGGTCCGGCAGGGCCATCAGTTTACGGAGAAGTTGCTGGAAATGTCCTTACTGTCTGTCGTTCTTTTAGTTCTCCGGGTTTACAACTGTCTGTCCGCCGGCGTCCCCGGTAAAGGAATCCAGGGGCAGGACGGTCTGGGTCTCGCCGTCCCCGCTCTGAATGATTACCTTCAGGTCCGGCAGAACGTCTTCCATGGTCTCATAAAACATACGCCGCTGGGTGACCAGGGGATTCTTGACGTATTCCTCGTACATGGCGTTGAACCGCGCCACCTGGGCGGTAGCCTCGTTGACGCGCTCGGTCTTCTGGGCCTCGGCGTCCTTCAGGATCCCGTCGGCCTTTGCCTGGGCGGAGGGGATCTGTTCGTTGCGGTACTTGTTGGCGTTGTTTAAGGACGTCTCCTTGCCCTGCTTCGCGGTCTCCACGGCCTTGAAAGCCTCCATGATCTGGGTGGTAGGGGGTTCGGAGTCCTGGATGGTGATGTTGACCAGCTGGATGCCGATGTCCTGTTCCTCCAGGTTGGCGATGATCATTTCCTTGATGGCCGCCTGGATGGCGTTCTTTCCGGTGGTCAGCACGTCGTCCACAGGGTAACTGCCGATGACGTTGCGGATGCAGCTCTGGCTGATGTTCCGCAGGATGTCCACGGGATACTTGGAGGCGTACAGCGCTTTTACGGGATCGCTGTATCGAAACTCTACGAAGAAGTCCACGTTCACGAAATTATAGTCCGATGTGATCATCAGGGACTCCGCCTCGTTGGACTCATCGGTCTCCATGTTGTAGCCGATGGAAAAGCCCTGGATGGTGGTGTTTACCTTCCGCACCTTTTGTACGAAAGGGATCTTGAAGTGCAGTCCCGGTTCGGTCACTGCCTGGGCCTGGCCGAAGGTGATCAGGACCGCCTGTTCCTGTTCGCGGATCTGGTAGGTGGAGTTCAGCGCCAGGATCAGGATGGCGATCACCGCGAGGATGATGCCTCCCACCTTCAGGCCTTTGCCGCCGGACCCGCCTGTCTTTGTCTTGCCGCCGTCCATGGTCTCGAAACCATTGGCGCGGTTTCTTGCGGAATCTCGCATAATATTCTCTCCCTTCTGCGGAACCTCTTCCTAAATTAAGAGAGGTTCCCCGTGCGCCGGGTCTTCCGCTCCGCCGGAAACAGTGAAATGTGCGGCTCTGCGGAGGGCCCTGACTGAATCGTTACCTCTATACTAGCGGAAAATCCGCCGGACTGCAAGAGGAAGAAGTGCACGATAAGAGCGGGATTCGTGCGCGCAGGAACAGCTTGCCCCCGGACGAAGGAACTGTTAAGATACAATTTAGATACATATTTTTCTTATAATTGCAGAGAGTAAGCCGGTATCCGCCTGTGGAAGCCTGCGGCGGCCGGCGTTTTTTTTGACAGGGAGGCGTGAGGATGAGCCGTATATTGATCGTGGAGGATGAGATCGCCATAGCGGATCTGATCAGAATAGAGCTGGAGGCCCGGGGATACCGGTGCGAGATCGCCCTGGACGGGGAAGCCGGCGCGGACTGCATCGAGAAGAAGCAGTACGACCTGCTTTTATTAGATATCATGCTGCCAAAGATCGACGGGTACGAACTCTTAGAATACAACCGCCGCACGGCCCAGATTCCTACGATCCTGCTCACGGCAAAGAGCCGCACCCGGGACAAGATCGAGGGGCTGAAGGCCGGCGCGGACGATTATGTGACGAAGCCCTTTGAGATGGACGAGCTGGCGGCCCGGATCGAGGCGGTCCTCAGAAGGTATCACAAGGGAAACGAGGTCCAGAAGATCGGGGACGTGGAGATCAACGTGAACATGAGGACCGTAAAAAAGGCGGGGGAGTTTGTGCTTCTCACGCCGAAAGAGTTTGACCTTCTGACGCTCCTGGTACAGAACAAAAATTACGCCCTGTACAGGGAGACGATCTTCGAGAAGGTCTGGGGCGCGGAGCTGGAGTTTGAGACCCGGACCCTGGATCTGCACATTCAAAGGCTGCGCAAGAAGCTGGACTGGAAGGACAGGATCAAAACCGTCTACAAGATCGGCTATATGCTGGAGGACTAGAGGATACTCATGAAATTCTGGAAAAAGCAGGTATTGTTCACCGTGGCGGCGATCAGCGTCATACTGGGCTTTGGCCGGTACTATATCGTCAGGAATAATTTTATCCATTCGATGTCGGCCATCGCCATGCAGAAGGCGAACCAGTATCTTTTGGAGAAATATATGCTGGAGAGCAAGGTCGTCCGAAACATCCAGAGCGGCAAAGAGGTGACGGACGAGACGCTCCTGGATTTTGTCCGCTTTCCCAGGGAGTATATGGGGCAGGGGTCGGAGTATGTGGCGCTCTACACGGAGGATTACCGGCAGATCTACTCGGATATCGACATTGAGTGGCTGGGGCCGGACGTACTCAGGGATCTGTTTCAGAGCCAGAGGGAAAGGGACGATGGGGGGGCTTCCTCGGATTATACCTATTGCCTGCTGCGGGATAAGCCTTATCTGCTGTTTGCCTCCGTCTGGGAACTTCACTACCGGACGGTCTATCTGGTAAACGCCTATGACGTGACCGTCGTCTTTGAGGAGAGGGACCGGCAGAGCCGGGCCATTCTGCTCGCGGACGTGGTGATCCTTGCGGTGTCCTCCCTGGTGATCTCCCTCTTTTCGATCTTTCTGACGGCGCCCATCAAGAAGCTGAACCGGGCCAGCAGGAAGATCGCGGACGGGGAATTTCAGGAGAGGGTGCGGATCGGCAGCAGGGATGAGATCGGGGAGCTGGCGGAGAGCTTTAACCGCATGGCGGATCAGGTGGAGGAGAGGATCAGCGACCTGAACACCCTGATCAAGCAGAAGGACGATTTCCTGAACGGGTTTACCCACGAGCTGAAGACCCCCATGACCGCCATCATGGGCTATGCGGATCTTCTTCGGCTGAAGAACTGCGACGAGGAGATTTCCCGAAAGGCCTTGAACTATATCTATTCGGATTCCAAAAGGCTGGAGAGCCTGGCCTTTAAGTTAATGACACTGATGTCATTGTCAGAGGAAGAGATGAAGCTGGAGGATCTGGACGTGCAGAAGCTGATCCGCAGAGTGATGAAGGCGGAGGCGGAGCTGCTGAAGAACGCGAAAATCGAGGCGGCGGCCCAGCCCTATATGGTGCGGGGGGACGGGGAGCTTCTGGAATCCGTTCTGCGGAACCTGATCGAGAACGCGGACAAGGCGGAGCCCCGGGACCACAAGATCCGGATCCGGGGGGAGATCCTGCGGGGAGGGCGCTACCGGATCTCCGTGACGGACCGCGGAAGGGGGATCCCGAGGGAGCACCTGGACCGGGTGACGGAGGATTTTTACATGGTGGATAAATCCCGGAGCCGGGCCGGGGGAGGCAGCGGCATAGGGCTGTCCCTGGTGAAGAAGATCCTGGATTTTCACGGGTCCGTCCTCAGTATCCAGAGCGTGGAGAACGTTGGCACCACGGTGTCTTTTGAACTGGCGGGGGAAAGGATTGTGAGCGGCACGAAGACGCGGCCCCGCAGCGGAGAAGAGCCCAGTGCGGAGGCGCGGTTCCACAGCGGAGAAGGGTTTGGCGCGGAGGGAGAAAAGGATGCGTAGAAAGGTAGGAAACTTAATTGTCTATATTCTCTTTGCCGCGGTAATCTTTGCCTCCTTCCGGCTGCCGGATATCCTGCTGAAGAGCTACGACATCTCTTTCGGCGCTTCCATGTACGATCTCAGCGGCCGGAAAAGCATCGACATCGAGGCGGATGAGATCTATCTGGTAAAGGCGATCCACGATATGGAGTCGGTGGACGAGGAGCAGTATCACAACTACATCTTTTTCGCGGGTTCGCTGTCGGAATACAAGGTCAGCTCAGGGCAGGAGCCTGTGCAGGGCGAGGATGTGCAGGGAGAGGATGAGCAAGCCGAGGATGAGATCGCGAAGCTGAAAGAGTGCGGCGTTCTTCAGGAGACGGACACCCTGACCGGGGCGGAGGCGGAGATACTGAAGGAGATCTATAAAACGGATCAGTCGGAATATATCATCGATAATCTCTTCTTCCTGCCGGAGAGCAGCGTCTGGCTCCTGGAGCGGGAGGAAAAGACGGGAAAGATCCTTACGGTCTGTTTCAGCGGGAGGAATATGCCGGAGGAGGCTGAGCGCCGGGAGCTCCTGGAAAACTATATCCGCTATCTGGATCTCTATATCATCGACGACTGGGTCTATGAGGATCAGCAGATGAAGTCGGACAAGGCGGATCTCGCCGTCGGTTTTAAACAGGCAGGAGAGGGGTATATCCTGTCAATCGTCCACGCCAGGGACGCTTTCTATAACGAAACCCAGCCCCAATACATGGAGAGCATCGAGTACAAATACGACCTCTATCGTGACCTGACAAGTGTTTATGAAAGCTGGGGGACGCCCTGAGCCGCCTGCGGCAGAAAACGGGTAAGCAGCCCGGCGGAAACGGGTGAAAACCGATAGAAAGAGATACCGGCAGGAAAGGAATCCGATAGAAAAGAAACCAACAAAAAAACCCAAAGAAAAGAAATCCAGCAAAGAAGGAAACCAACAGAAAGGAAAATCGACAGAGAGAATCCCGAGTAAGGAAAAACGCCGGGAAAGCCTCCAACAGGAGATTTTACAGTTTGGATACAGATTTCTGACAAGTATGATACATGTCCGTGCTAACCTTGGATCGGCAGGGCGGGGAACGGCCCTGGAAGGAGGACGGCATGGAATTTACGGCGAACGAAGGAAAAAACGGGCTCATCATTAGAATGTGTGGAATAGAAAACTGCTTTAAAGCCGCATAAGCATTGAAAAAGCATACGATCTCAGTT
>CANQEV010000069.1 GCA_947595925.1 uncultured Acetatifactor sp.
AGGACCCTGGCGGTATCCGTCAAAATGCCCCCTGTTCACAGGCGCCATCCTGGCGTCGTCCGCGTGACAGAGGCCGTGCCAGAGCCGGTACTTCTCCTGCACCCGCATGTGGCACATCTGTACCGGCAGAAAATACTCCAGGACCGGCTGCCAGACGCCGCGGTCGTAAACATCTCGGGCGATCCGAAAGAACGCCGACCAGGAATCCCCGAACTGGATCCGGTACATTCCCTCCTCCTGAATGTCCGAGAAATCAAACTTCCAGTATTTATAGCGCAGAAACGCTCCCCAGTTCTTAGGCCGGCCTCTCCGCACCTCCACCGGTCCCTCAGCAGTCATCCGGAAGACGATTGCCTCCCTGCGGGTCATATCCCTGGGGTCTGTCTCGATCACCGCGCATTTTTTCTGGTCCGGATGATACCCCACCTGGGAAACCTGCACCACCGGCTCATAAAGCCAGTCCTCCACTACATTCGGGCAGATCTTCCAGCGAAGGGCCCCTTTTGTCTTTCCTGCCGGAAGGGTGCTGCTGAGCACGAACCATCCGTTGTTATGGTTCATCCGGCCGTCATATAACCGGATCAAAGCCTCCTCGCTTATCACCGTGAGCCTGGAACAGGGATCTTCCGGGCGGGCGGTAAAGCAATGCCCTTCCGCGTATGGCTCTCCCAAAATATCGTCCGCCACGATGGGACTGTACTCCCGGTTTCCCTCCGCCAGGATCTCCGGGCTGGTCCACTCCTCCACGCCCTCAAAATGCCCCGCGTTTTGATAATTTGACTCTCTGACCAGCAGAGGCCCGTTGGGCTGTCTCGGAAAGATCCCCTGCTTCTCGTCCATCAGCCAGGGTTTCCCGAAGAGCTCCCCGGGATACAGTTCCAAAAGGAAACAGAGCTTCCCTATGTATTTTTCCGGGATCTCCCGGTCCAGGTCCACTGTGATGAGGACGCCGTCCCCCTCCGCCCGGGCGCTCACCTGATAGGTGAACTCAAAATCCGGATAGATCAGGGGATTAAACCCCTTCAGATGCGCCTCCCTGTCCGGGTAGGAAAGCGTGGTCACAATGCTGCCCTCGTCCTCCCGGACCTCCCGGGAGATCTGTTTCGGAACAGGCTGCCACTGCCCGGGAGTGGGTTCAAACCGCACATCCCCGTTAGTCGCCGTCCGTTTCCCGTGCATGATGACGCTGATCCCGGACTGATGCCCCGCGGGGTAAAAATCGCTGAATGCCGTCACCTGCACCCCGCCGCTCTGAAAATACTGTTTCTCCGGATCCAACTTAAATTTTTCCTTCATACTGATAACCCCATTTCCCAAAGCAAGAAGACGCCGCATGGTTTCAGGCCCGCCGCCTGAAAAATCGTTACTTTTCATTTAATGTAGCATGGGGTTTTTCCACCGTCAATATCGGCGGGGCATCTTGCCAAGATAGTACAAAACAAAGCAAAGAAAGGACGAACTTATCCGCGCAGATCCACGCTCCTTATGGCTTTTCGCACCTCCAGAATCTTAGAAGGGTTCACGGAGATCTCATCGAAACCCATGCGCAGGAAGGTTTCTGTAAGAGTGGTATCCGCCCCCAGTTCTCCGCAGATGCCTACCCAGCAGCCGGTCTTGTGACCGTTGTCCGCTACCGTCTCCAGCATCTTTAAGACCGCCGGATGATGGGGATCATAAAAGGCGTCCAGCTTTGGGTTCTGCCTGTCGATGGCCAGGGTGTACTGGGTCAGGTCATTGGTCCCCACGGAAAAGAAATCCACCTCTCTCCCCAGCTCCTCGCTCATCATCACCGCCGCCGGCGTCTCGATCATGATGCCGAGCTCTATTTCCCGGTAAGGAATCCCTTCCTCCGTCAGTTCCTCCCTGACCTGACGGGCAATCTCCTTGATCTGCCGCACTTCCGAGACCGAGATGATCATGGGGAACATGACCGCGATGTTCCCGTAACAGCTGGCGCGGTAAATGGCGCGGAGCTGGGTCGTAAACACCTCCGGCCGGTCCAGGCAGATCCGAATCGCCCGATACCCCATGGCGGGATTCGCCTCCTTGTCGAGCTGAAAATAGTCCGCCTGCTTGTCCGCTCCGATATCCAGCGTGCGGATGATCACCTTTTTCCCGGCCATGGCCTCCGCCACCTTCCGGTACGCCTGAAACTGCTCTTCCTCCGTGGGATAATCCGCCGACTCCAGGTACAAGAACTCACTTCGGAAGAGCCCAATCCCCTCCGCGTCATTTGCCAGCGCGCTTTCCACATCGGAGACGCTTCCGATATTGGCGTACAGCCGGATCCTCCTGCCGTCCAGGGTGATGCTCTCCTGCCCTTTCATCTCCTGCATTTGGCGCGTCTTTCTGTCCTCCTGATCCCTCAGGGCCCGATATCTCTCTATTTCTTCCGGACTGGGGTCAAGGATCAGTTTTCCCTCACGGCCGTCCACGATCCCCATCCTGCCGTCCGCATCCCCGGGGAAATCCGTACGGACCAGCGCCGGTATGTTCATGGACCGGGCCAGGATCGCCGTGTGGGAGTTGGAAGACCCTTGCCGGATCACAAGGGAAAGGATTCGGGACTTGTCCAGACGGACAGTCTCGCTGGGTGCAAGATCCTCCGCCAGCAGGATCACCGGCTCCTCCCCGTCAAAGCCCTTCTCCTCCCTGCCGGACAAGACGGCGGTGAGACGGCTGCAGACATCCCTGACATCCGCCGCCCTGTCCCGCATATAGGCATCCGGCATGGTGGAAAACATCTGGGAAACCTGTTCTCCCGCCATGGAAACCGCGAACTCCGCATTGACCCCCTGGTCCCGGATCCCAGTGCACACTGCCTCCGTAAAGCCCTGGTCGTCCAGCAGCATCCGGTGCACCTCAAAGATGGCCGCCTCCCCCTGACCGGCCTCCTTCAGCGCCCTGTCATACAGTTCGGAGAGTTGGCTTTTGGCGCGCTCCCGCGCCTCCTCAAAACGCCGTATCTCCACCTCCGTATCTTCCACGGCATACCGCTTCACCGTATTGTCCGCCCGCTGGAAGACAGCCAGCTTCCCGATGGCTATCCCGTTACACACACTCTTTCCCCTGATCTCCATAGTTTTCCTTTTTCCTGTTTCTTTTCTGCACGTACTAAAAAAGCGCCTCGCTCTGCCTGATCAGAGCTTCCACTTCTTCTTTTGTCGCAAGTTCCCTGGAAAACGCGCTGGCGCTTCCCGCACAGACGCCCCAGATAAACGCGCTGCGGTAATCCTCCGTCTCTAAAAATCCCGCAAGGAACCCTGCCACCATGGAATCTCCCGCTCCCACCGAATTGATTACCTTTCCAGCAGGCGCTTTTGCGCGGAATTCCCTGCCGTCCTCCGTCACCAGGACGGCTCCCTCCCCCGCCATGGAGACCAGGATGTTTCTGGCACCCTTGTCCTGAAGCCTTCTGGCGTATGCGGCCACCTCATCCTTTTCCCGCAGCTGCACGCCGAAGATCTCCCCCAGTTCATGGTGATTCGGCTTGATCAGAAAAGGGCGGTACGGCAATACATTCAGGAGAAGATCCCTGGTGGCGTCCGCCACGATCCGGATATCCCGGTTTTTCAGATTTTCACAGATATCGCAGTAGGCGGTACGCGGCATCCCATCCGGGATGCTTCCCGCCAGAACCAGGATATCCCCCGCCTCCAGCGTGTCCAGCTTCCGGTACAGCTTTTGGATATCCTCCGGAAGGATGACCGGGCCCTGACCGTTGATCTCCGTCTCCTGCCCGGAGCGAAGCTTCACATTGATCCTGCTGATCCCCTCAGCCGCCTGGATAAAATCCGCGCAGACGCCCTTTTCCTCCAATCTCTTCGTGATCTCCGCCCCGGTAAAGCCCGCAGTAAATCCCAGGGCGATGCTCTCCTGCCCCAGGTTTCGCAGCACCATGGACACATTGATCCCCTTCCCGCCGGGAAAAAGGATCTCGTCCTCGGTCCGGTTCACGATCCCGATCGTAAAATCCTTGACCGTCACCACATAATCCAAGGACGGGTTAAATGTCACTGTATAGATCATAGACTCTCTCCCTTTCCATATAAAAACTCTGCCCTTATTATATTTCTTTTCCCCGCTTTCCATCCTCCAATTTTTTCCAGAAAAGTCTTCCTTCGCCGGCCGCCAGCGCTCTCATTCCCCGATCCCCACATAACCGGTTTCCTCAATGATCCGCTGGCCCTCCTCCGAGAGGATCCAGTCCACCAGGACGGGAATATTGGGATTCGGATTATCCCTGCGGTAAATGGCGTAAAATTCCGCCGTGACCGGGTATCGCCCGCTCCGGATATTTTCCCGATCCGGGTAGACCCCGTTGACGGAAAGCATCTTCACCCCGCCGTTTCCCACCATATCTTCCAGATAATACCGGAAAGAAAATCCAATGGAAGCGCCCGTCACCGCAAAGAGGGATTTCCTGCCGGTCTTCTCCTCCCCCATAAAAGCGTCCATGGCAGTCTGGCTCCCGCTGCCCGCCACGCGGCTCACCGGATTGACCGCCCTGTCCGGGCCTCCTGCCTGCTTCCAGTTCCGGATCCTGCCGGAATACATGCCGCGGATCTGATCGGCGCTCAGATCATCCACAGGATTCTTTTCATTTACGAAAAATACAAAGGCTTCCTTTCCGATGGGAATGTAAACCAGCTCCGCCCCCTGCTCCTCCGCGTAAGCCTCCTGCTCCCGTGAGGGCATAGCGCTGAAAAAGAGATCCGTCTCCCCGTCCACAACCGCCTTGTAGCCGCGGACGGTATTGTGATACTGCATTTTGCTGTCCGCAGCAAAGTTCTCACCATAGTAGTTATCGTCCGAAAATTCCCCTCCCTCGTAAGTCACCGCCCCTTTTGGATACACCGCGTCCACAAACGCCGCATACACGGGAAGAAGCGCCGCCGCGCCATCCATCACCGGCAGGTCCTCCGTCAGTTTCAGGGAAGAATCGATCCGCACCAGCTCCGACTTCGGATCATGGGGCAGGAAGGCGCCCACATCCGCCATCTTGATCTGGGCAACGCCGCTGAAATTGTTCGCCAGCCGCCTCGTCACCAGAAAATACACGCTGACATGAAAGGCGGCAAAGGCACCCGCGATCGAAAGCAGGATCAGGATCTGCCCCGCCGTTTTCTTTAACTTCTTTTTTCGGTTTCCCTTCTGCGCGATTTCCATTTAGTCTGCGCTCCTTTTTCCGAATCTTGATACGCGAAATGCAGATCTACCCTGCCAGAGGCCCTTCGGCCCCGTCTTGCGAAATGTTGTCATCTATCTACCAGATTTCATTGGCAATAAAGTAGATGATGGAGCCGTGTTGATATGCATACGCGATATACAGAAGATGTGCCAGCGTCAGCGCGACGCCCAGCCCCACCAGCAGCCATACCAAAGTATAAAATGTTTTATCTTTCATCTTGTCCCCCTACATGCTGAGCATCACAAGGGAAATCAGGATCGCCAGGGCCGCCATAAACAGCGCCATCGTCCCAAACAGCACGGAGGAAATGATCAGCCAGATCTTCCTCGCTTTCAGCTGCTCCTCGGGAACACTTCCGGGCTCCTGTTTCTCCGCCCGCTTTGCGCTTAAAAACCGCGCCAGACAGATCACAAAAAACACAAGCGCCAGTATTCCTATCCCATAAAAAATCACTACCATTTTACCCTCTCCTCCCATGCCGCTGTCCCGGGAATCCCTGTCCTCTCCCGGCCCGTTCTGCTTTTAGTATAACTCCCTTTTATTCAGATAACCAGCTTACATCCGTCACAATCCGCTGGTCCGGATATGACGATTGTCATCCCCCGGAACTCCCGGCATATGACGATTGTCACACTAGGATAAGCCCCAGTCCCAGAGACTGAGCTGTCTTGCGGCATCCTTTTCCTCAAACTCATTTAAGTACCGAAAGATCTGATCGTTGTCGTGCAGCATCACAGACAATGCCGAAAGCCCTTCCTTACTCTACAAAAGTTCTCCGGCAATTAGTCAATCCCTTTACATAGTACCTATCGAGCTGTAAAATGTCAATCCTGACTGGCCAGGCGGGGAGCAGCAGGCAGCAGACTGACCGACCCGAGAACGGCTTCACCTGCAGCAGCTTCGCCATACGCTTAGCACTCCGTTTTAATCGATCAAAATTAATCATAATCATTAAATTTTCCCTTTACATTACTGCTCATCTGTGTTATTATCAGCCTATCTTATCTGTGGCCCAAGGGCCGTCAGACTTACGGCATTTCGCCGTATCTTCCTAAATAAGAAACGAAAACCGCTGTAACATGAGACAAAGGGAACAGTCTGGCTATGGGTATGCTTTGCCATCGTACCCGGTTCGCGCTTCCCAGGGCACGCATTCATCTGGTGCATGCAGGAATGCGTTACCGTCATATCTCACGAAATATCGTTACGGCATGATACATTTTTATGTTTCGGATTGAGGAAATTCAAACAATGTGATAAACTAGGAGTAATGGAATGAGGAATACGAAATCACCAAACGCCAATGCAAAAACCGGCAAGACAAAGACGGAAAGATCGAAGGCCGGAAAAACCAAGGATCCAAAAACAGGAAAGGCGAAGGCGACGCATGCAA
>CANQEV010000070.1 GCA_947595925.1 uncultured Acetatifactor sp.
TCGATCTCCTTCAGGGTCTTTTTTACGGTATAGTCGCTGTCGGCGTGGATCGTTATATAATTCTTGATCACTTCGATATAGCGGATCTCGTAGATCGGAAGCAGCGCCGTCTCCGAGGAAGTCTCGATCACCAGTTTCTTTCCATCGGTCTTCAGCCTTTCCACGGCGCGTTCCAGCGTGGAGAAAAGTTTTTCCGGCGAGACGGGTTTCAAAAGATAGTGCAGCGCCGCCACTTCATACCCCTCGGCGATATACTCCGAGTAACCCGTGATAAAGGCGATCTGGACCAGCTTGTTTCCCGCCCGCAGACGCTTCGCCAGCTCCACGCCGTTCATCCCCGGCATCTCGATATCCAAAAGCACGATATCCGGCGCGATATCCTCATATCCGAACAGAAAAGCCTCGGCGTCAGGAAATTCATAGATGCTGACGTCCCTTTCAGACCGCCTCGCCCAGTCTTTCACCAGGTCGTATATGGAGGCTCGTTCCTCCGAAGCGTCGTCGCAGATACAGATCTTAACAGACATAGCAGGCTCCTTACAGCCCATGACCCTTTTTCAGTCATTTTCGGCAAGTACAGTATAACAGACCCGCCCGGTTTTTCCAAGGGATTTTTATGGAAACCGGACCGCCCGAAGTGTTTCTGCGCCCCAACCGCCCACAATGTTTTATAACACTCTGGCTGCTGAACCACCCACAGCGTTATAGCAGCCTGATTGTCACAGTATTACGACAGTCTGACTGTCCAAAGCGTTTTATGACAACCTGTCCGCCCGCAGCTCCCTCACTGCCTCCTGAAACCACTCTTCTTCCCGCCATTGGTCAAACGCTCCGCTCTCACTGCCGGTCAGACCATGCAGAAGAAATTCGCACTGGGTCGCAACCTCCGACGCTTCCGCGTTTCGGATAACGCGAGGATTGTTTTTCAGGCCGCGGAACAGTTCCGCCTGATAAGAAAATTCTTCGCCCAGGCTGTCGAACTGTCTCCCACACCGGACTGCCTTTTCGATATGAAACTTTCCCTTTTCCTCCATACCGCGCTCCGCATACGCCCTGGCGCACCACAAATGTTCCAGCGCGGCATTTCCCCCAAAGTCCCCCATAAACCCATCGTCAAAAAACGCATCCAGCAGCCGGGTGTAAAACTCATGACCGGCCAGTCCGCCGGCAAAATCCATGTTTTTCAGCACAATGTAAATCAGCGATAAAAACTGCAGCAGAAGGTTTTTGTTAAACGCCTCCCCTTCCCCGCCCTCCAGGACGCCGGACAAAAGAATCTCCTGCGATGAGGCGATATGAGCGCTCTTTTCCGCATATTCCCGCGCCTTTTCCTGATTGCCAAGCGCGTTATAGGAAAGGCAGAGCCTCTGGATGGCATTGTCGCGGAGGATCTGATCCGTCGACTCCCTGAGGATCCTCTCGTCAAGCGCGATCACCTCCTCATATTTCTCCTTTCCATCGTCCGGCTGAAAAAAGAGCGCAAAGGAAAGATTGGATAGGACGTGAAGATCATTCGGAAACTCCTTCCTTGCCTCGCGCCAGAGGGAGATACATTCCGCCACCTTCCCTGCGTTCAGCAGTCTGTAACTCTCCTCGTGATAATGTTCCACACGCTCTTTTCTGCGGATCTCGCCGACCCCCAGCAAATCGTCCACCGTAATGTCATAGTAACATGCGATTGCAGGAATCAGGGTCAGGTCCGGCAGATTTTCTCCCCGCTCCCACTTTGAAACCGTCTGCGCGCTCACCCCGAGATGCACCGCCAGGTCTTCCTGTCTTTTGCCCTGCCTGACGCGAAGCTCCTTTAAGTTTTTGTCAATCGATAATTTCATACTTTATCCTCCCTCCAGATCAAATGGCACATAACATTCAGCCGCCCCGCTTCAGCAATGCTTTACCAACAACGCGATACGGAAACACGGTACGGGAAGCGCGACATGGAAAACGAGACTCGGAAAACGCGGCTCGGAACTTCCGCGCTTGAACGGGTCCGTCTTAATATCACTATACCCCATGGAAAGGGCAGCTTTCAATGACGGTTCCCGCAAATATCCTTTCAAAAATTCGCCCTGGAGGCGAATCCAGGGTAAGAACCGATTTTACGCTTACAATCCGGGGGACCTTTGCCGCGTTGATCTCTCCCCGCGCCAGTCCCGCCCGCCACAGCGCCCTGAATAAGGGCAAAAAAACAGAGCATATAGATCATGGACCACTTTATATGCTCTGACATTTGCTCTAATATATACACCGACATTGTCTTTATTGGGATACGCCATTGATGTGCTGCATTGCCTGACTCTCCTTTGATCATTCGAATTGCAATTTCTTTCGCGTTTTCTACTGCAGATTCATATCTCATATCTTCCATAACCTTACACATCACCGCCACTCCTTCTATCGCCTCTCCGTAAGCCCCCGCGACAGATTTGAAAAAGAAATAATGAATCCGACCTCTTCTCTATCTTGCATAATCTTCTTTCAAATATGGCATTTTCACCCCTTAGTTCCCTTAAACCAGATGTAATATTGTCTGTAACTTATTTAACTATCCAACATCCGTTCCTATTGGTGCCTTCTCTGATAAGCAAACCGTCTTGTTGCAGTTCCTTAATATCAGATTGTACCTGTTTTCTGCTTAAATGCAATTCATTCATAAGCATTGTCTGTGTCATGGATGGATTCTTCTCCAGCAATGCAAGAATTGCCTGCTTTCTTTCGGCTCCTTTTTGGCTCCTTTTTAGCTCCTTTTCGGCTCCTTTTTGGCTCCTTTTTTGTTCCTTTGCTCCTAAAAAAAACTCATGCACATAAAGCCTGGAAATAAAATAGCTATGATCCTCATCCGTCTCAAATTCAGGCCTGGGAGAACCATTCTCTTCCAAAGCGTTCAAAATCTTCTTGAATCCAGTATTTCTTCCTTCCGTCAAATGCAGTTCTTTCAGGAAATCCCCAATACGGCGATTCCGATACCTGCGGTTTGAGACACGATAATTCTTTAATCCTTCCTGCGTTACGGAACGATCCGGCCCCGGGTAACTTACAATTTCTATCCTGTCCGGCTCCACACGAACTTCAATCGGCTCCCAAACATCATAAGCCCGGTGATATACTGCATTTGACAAAGCTTCCTCTATCGCCGCATACGGATAGTTGAAAAAGCGGTCTGCCTCCGCCCGATCCGGATGCTTTACCACCCGCTCCGTGATAATGGTATTTTTAATAAATTGCAAGGCGTCTCTAAGCTGCTGATGAATTGGGCCCTTAAATGTATTCTCAATAATGTCATTTCCGCCCAGTCCCTCTGGGAACTGAACAACATCAATCTGTGTATAAGGGAAAAACCTGTCCGGCTCCATGGAAAAAAACATCAATCCCACATTCTTTGGTTTCACATACTCCGGAAGATTACTGATGATATTCATGTCACTGCACACTTCCGCAAAATCTCCCGTTATTGTTTTTTCATACAAGGAACTCTTAATCTCTTTCAGGTAATTCTGAATCAGGGTTATATTCAGATCAGACAGTTCTGCCTGATGATTGACCCGATCATCAAAAGGGACTCTGTTAGCAAGACTGAACAGATCTTTTACTTCATCGTCTGTGGGTTCTACCGTATTGGATGCCTTTCGGATATAATGAATACGTTCCTTGTTGTCCTTAGCCATCGTTTTCGGAGCGGAATACGGCCTGGTATCCCCGCCCGGACACCAGAGAATAAGAAACTGTTTATTCTGATAGGTTTCAACACTAATAATCGGCATGTAGGCAGGTCTGAGTAATTTACATTTCGCATAAATATCTTTCTGAAATGCGTCGATCCTATCAGCAGGGATACCCTGCAACGGATACACAGGACGCCCATTCTCTTCTTTTACACCAATAACAATATAACCTCCGCCCCAGTTATCAAGATCATTTGCGAAGGCACAGACTGTCTTCAGGGAGGCTGCAGGATCCCAGCTTTCCTTCAATTCAATTCTTGCCCATTCCACTACATCGCCGGATAATAATGTTTTCATACTTGTTGGAATTGCCATGCAGTCACTTCCTTTTCCTCTTTCTAAGAAACTTCGTATTCACAATATTTTACATAAGGAAAATGGTATTACTTTTTCCCTAATTATTTATAATTTTCCAAATACATTATTAACATTTGCCTGGTAAATAAACCCGCAAAATTCCATGAACAGCACTTGTCGTCGAAATATGACCGTGCAATTATTATAGCAAATCCCTGTAAATTGGCAACCCATTTTTGATATGTTGCACCATCAAAGCCGCAGAGAAACGCCTTTAGCGCATCTCTGCGGCTTTTAGAATAGCCTTTTTGAGCTATGGAATTGCTGCGATTTACTTTCTGCTGACCTTCAGGCAGCGGATGGCGTTCAGCACCGCCAGCACCATCACGCCCACGTCCGCGAAGATCGCCATCCACATATTGGCGATGCCGACAGCGCCCAGGATCAGGCAGGCGGCCTTCACCGCCAGGGCAAACACAATGTTTTCGTAAACGATGGCAAGGCACTTTCGGGCGATCTTCATGGTCAGGGCGATCTTCGCGGGGTTGTCGTCCATCAGTACGATATCCGCCGCCTCGATGGAGGCGTCCGAACCCAGGGCTCCCATGGCGACGCCGATATCCGCCCGCGAGAGGGCAGGGGCGTCGTTGATCCCGTCGCCCACAAAGGCCAGTTTTTCGTTCTTCCCTTTTTCCGCCAGGAGCTTTTCGATCCGCTCCACCTTATCCGCGGGCAGGAGCCCGCTGTACACTTCGTCAATCCCCAGCTCCTTCGCCACATACGCCGCCACGGACTCGGAGTCCCCGGTGAGCATCACCGTTTTTCTGACGCCGGAGGATTTCAGAGCGGCAATAGCCTCTTTCGCCTGGTCCTTGATCACGTCCGAGATCAGGATATAGCCCGCGTAGCTTCCATCCACCGCCACATGGGCCACCGTACCGGCCTGGACGCTCTCCGTCCAGGTAAGTCCCAGCTTTTTCATCAGCTTCGCATTGCCGACGGCCACTTCTCTTCCGTCCACCTTGGCGGTCACGCCGTGGCCGCCGATCTCCTCCACGTCCGCGACCCTGGCGCTCTCGATTTCCTCCCCGTACGCTTCCTTCAGGCTCTTGCTGATGGGGTGGCTCGAATAATTTTCCGCGTATGCCGCGTATGCGAGGAGCGCCCGCCTGGCCTCCTCCCCGGTTTTGCCGGTCTGTTTCTCAAAGGCGGCCTCGGGAAAGATCCCGGTCACCTCAAATTTTCCCTGGGTCAGCGTACCGGTCTTGTCGAACACCACATACTTCGTCTGGGCCATGGCCTCTAAATAATTGGAGCCCTTCACAAGGATGCCGCAGGAGGACGCGCCGCCGATGCCGCCGAAGAAACTCAGCGGGATCGAGAT
>CANQEV010000071.1 GCA_947595925.1 uncultured Acetatifactor sp.
AGGGCCGGCATATTGGCCACATTTCCCGCCACCATCATAATGGCCATGGCTTCCCCGATGGCCCGCCCGATCCCCAGCACCACCGCCGCCGCGATGCCGCTCCTGGCCGCAGGGACTGAAACGCGGAAATATGTTTCCAGTTTTGTCGCGCCAAGGGCCAGGGACGCCTCCTCATACTCCTTCGGCACCGCTTCCAAAGCCGTCTCCGAAAGAGAGATGATGGAGGGCAGGATCATCACGGCCAGCACGATGACGGCCGCCAGCAAACTGTCTCCGGCGGGCAGATGGAGCCATTCGCGCAGCGTCGGTACAAGGACGCACATACCCACGAGGCCATAGACTACCGACGGAATTCCTGCCAACAGGCTCACGGCCGGGCGAATGATATTCGCCGCTTTTTTAGGTGCAGCCTTGGCAAGAAATACCGCCGTGAAAAAGCCTATGGGCACGCCAATCACGATAGCTCCGGCCGTTCCATATATGGATGTCAAAATCAGAGGGAGGATACTGTACTGCCCCTGGCCTGCCGCCCAGGTCTTCCCGAAAAGGAAACGGAAGAGACCGATTTCCCGGATCGCCGGAATTCCGGAAATGACGAGGTAAATGGTAATGAGCAGCACAAAACCCACCGCTATCAGTCCGCACAGGGTAAAGAGGCACTGCATGGCCCTCTCTGCCGCTTTTAATTTCGCCCTTTTCATATCAGTTCGGATACACGGCGCCAGCCGCGGTAATGTACTCTGCCGCTTCCTCGCTCACTGCAAAATCGAGGAAGACTTTCGCCGCTTCGGAGAGCTCCACGCCTTCCTTTGTGACCATCACAAAGGGTCGCTGAATCTTGTAACTCCCGTCCTTGACAGTGGCTTCGCTCGGCGCAACGCCGTTCACTTTTACGGTGGTGACACTGCCGTCTACGGCGGAAAGGGAGGCATATCCGACAGCGTTTTCATTGGAGGCGACATTCCCTATGACATCGCCGGTGGAACCGTACTCGCTCCGGTAAACGCAGGTGCCTTCCACACCCACGATCTCCTCAAAGGCGCTGCGCGTTCCGGAGCCGTCCTCACGGCCGTAAACCGCGATGGGCGCGTCCGCACCGCCAAGTTCGGACCAGTTCGTGATCTTCCCGGTGAAAATGTCCGCGATCTGTTCCGTGGTCAGATCCGTCACAGCGTTCTTCGGGTTTACCACAACGGCGACGCCATCCAGCGCCACCACATGGGCCACCGCGCCCTTGTCCACTTCTTCCTGCTTCAGTTCACGGCTGGAAAGACCGATGTCGCAGGTCCCGTCCAAAACGCCGCTGATGCCGGAGCCGGAACCGGTGCCGGAGTAGTTGACGGTGATGTCCGGCTCCTTTTCCCGAAACGCCTCGGTCAGCGCCCCCATCACATCCGCCATGGAGGTGGAACCGTCCGTGTTGACTGTGCCGCCCTTTTGCTGCGCGGAACATCCCGCAAGCGCCGATACTGCCAAAACAGCGGCAAGGATCAATGGTAAAATCTTCTTCATTTCAAATTTCTCCTTTGCTTTTGCATTTCCCTTTCGGGTACAACACCATGTTATCCTCCAAAAATCAAATCCATTATCATGCTTATGTAAAATGGATGTAAAATCCGCCGGGCCCATGCTCCGGAGAAAAAGCCAGGGCAGCGCAAAAAGAAAACGGCATGACCGAAATCATGCCGTTCCTGCAAACCTTTATTTTCTTTATTCCATTTACTCACAACACCCCGTCAGCCGCCCGGGATTATTTTCAACACTTCTTTTCCTCTTCAGATCCGCTTCTACTGGATCAGCCTCTTGATAATGGAGGACACTTCCTCCGCGTCAAAGGGCTTCGTGATAAATTCGTCCGCGCCGCGCTTCAGGGCCTCCACCATCTTCTCTTTCTGCCCTGCCGCCGTGATCATAACCACCTTTGCATCCGGGTTCATCTTCTTGATCAGCGTCAGGGACTCGATCCCGTCCATCTTCGGCATGGTGATATCCATGGTCACAAGGTCCGGCTTCAGCTCCTTGTATTTCAGATAACCGTCCTCCCCATTCTCTGCCTCTGCGATCACCGTATAACCCTGGGATTCCAGGAGATTGCGCAGGATGCGCCTGCTGGTTCTGGAATCGTCTACAATCAAAATCTTAACGTCTGCCATCTCTTCCCATCCTCCTAATTCAGCTTAGCGGTTACGAACTCACAGACCTGCCCGTCAATCTGCAGCGTCACAACACAGGCATTTTCCGCCTGGACATCCACGCCGCTCACTCCATACTGGGGAGGCATAAGTTCCAGGAACGCGCCGTGCTCCTTGCTCTGGGCGGAGGCATATAACCCATTGATACAATTCATAAGTTCCGCAGCTGCATCCAGCGCGTCCTCATCCAGCTTCTCAAAATCCTCCTGTCCGAAGAAAGACGCCGCGGTGAGCAGGGCGCCATCCCCTTCCCGGAAACCGCTGACATAGCGCACATTCTCGCCCTGCATCTCCTGCACGGCCATGGCGCCCGTTCCCTCCAGCTGTTTCATCTCCGCCTTTACGATGCTCGTATGTCTGTCGACCAGACGGATCAGCGTCTTTACCACAATGTCAACCAGCTGCTCGTACTCTGCGGCCTCGCCGGGAAGGTATACTCCCACGATCTTATCCACGTCATCGCTCTTAATGTCCTCCAGTTCCGTATTGGTCAGACATTTTTTCTGCTTAAATTCTTCCAATATGTTGGACAATTCGCCGATCGTGATCAGCTTATCATCCTCCAGGGCCTGAATAAACGCCAGATACGCGTCTCCCTGGCGCTTCAAAAGTTTCCCCACCTGCTCGTCCGTGAGATACCCTTTCTCAACGGCTATATCGCCAAAACGCTTGTCACACACTGCCTGCAGACGGTTTACCTCCTCCGCCTGAGCAAAAGTCATAAAGCCCTCCGACACTGCGATCAATCCCAGCTTCACCCGGACGGAGTCCATCTTATCCAGTGCTGCCCTGAACTGCTGCCGGGTAATCCTGCCGCTGTCCACAAGATAACTACCGATAATACTCTCAACCATTCGCCTTCTCAGCCTCCCTACCGTATTATGATTCTATCGGATCCAGCAAGAAAGCGCGTCCGCAGCTTTCAAAAACCCCCTCTTTTTCCGATATCAGATCACATTATTAAGTATAAGCTGAAACCCCTGAACTGTCAAGAAATTCTACCGTTTACACCTCGGAACAGGTCTGCCGTCTGCACCTCTGAACAGCTGCGGTTCGGCCCGCGCCGCCTTCATTATCCAGGCGGCAATGGCCCGGACGGCCGGCAGGCACAGTCCAGCAATCTCCAACTCGTCTTTCACAATTATATTACTATTGTTATTTATTTTTCTTTCGTCATTTTTGCTGCATTTTTTCCGTCAATCTTCGACAAAAAATCCATATTTTTGCATTTTTCCGTCATTTTTTGCCTTGACCAGTTTCGTTCAATTTCGTTTATTTTCCAAAAAACACCTGGATTTTGACTATTTAGAATCACTATTTTTTGTAACTTTTTAATTGTTATTTCGTTTTTTGTATTTTATTTTTTCGAAAAATCAATGCTTTATTCATTATGACATAATGAATGACAAATTGACTGACATATTCTATGACGCAATGACTGACATATCTGTTTTGTTTATTCTTGTTTTTATATATCTTTTAATATAATATCATCAATTTTTTATTTTAAAATTTTACACGATATTTTTAATTTGTGTCTCAGGAAACATGTCCGGGAGCGGCATATCCCCGAAGCGGCATGTCCCTGACACTGCAAACTGGCTTTTTTGCCTATAAAAAAAGCGTCACAATAAGAAAATCCCAAATTCTTATTGTGACAGCCTTTTTATTTTCTATTGATTTCGCGTCGTTTCTCTCAGATGAGCGCGGTGCTGAAATATCTCTCCGCCCTGTCTGCCAGAACTGTGGCAATGACCTTTTCCCTGCCGTACTTTTCCGCCATAAGCTTTGCCGCCCAGACATTCGCCCCGGAGGAAGTCCCGACAAGAAGCCCCTGGACCCTGGCCAGTTCCCTCGCCGTGTTGATCGCGTCGTCGTCGCTGACTTCCACGATATCCGTGATAATGCTGGTGTCCAGAATATCCGGTATAAAACCGTCTCCGATCCCCTGGATCTGATGCAGCCCCGGTTCATCCCCTAACAGCGCGCTGACATTCTTCGGCTCCACGGCGACAATCTTGCAGTCCGGATTCTGTTCCAAAAGATATTTCGCGATACCCTGCAGCGTTCCGCCGCTGCCAATGCCGGACACAAAAATGTCGATTTTCTTTCCCAGCTGCTCCACGATCTCCCTTGCGGTAGTGCGGTAATGGGTGTCCGGGTTCGCCGGATTCTGAAACTGCTGGGGGACAAAGTATTCATCGGAAGACGACGCCAGCTCCACCGCCTTCTGCACGCTCCCGTCAATGCTGAGCTTCGGATCAGTGAGCACCAGTTCCGCTCCCAGGGCCTTTATGATCTTCTTTCTCTCGTCGCTCATGTTTTCCGGCATGACGATGATGACCTTATAACCCTTTCGGACGCCGCACAGCGCCAGCCCTATGCCGGTATTCCCCGAAGTAGGTTCAATGATGGTCATGCCGGGCTTTAACCTGCCGCTCTTCTCCGCGTCCTCGATCATGTTCAGGGCGATCCGGTCCTTAATGCTGCCGCCGGGATTCAGAAATTCCGCCTTTGCATAAATATTCAGCCCGGTGGTCTGCTCCAGGCTGAGAAGCGGCGTATTCCCGATCAAATCCAGGATATTCGTATAATACATGCTTTTACCCTTCCTTTCCCTACAGAGTATAACACAACCTCCCGGGATATTCCAGTGTAAATCCTGCTCTGTTTGTGTCAAGTACTCGTTGGCACTTTTCCTGTTTTTCCTTATGAGGCCTCTTTCTGATCTTATATTACCTTTCT
>CANQEV010000072.1 GCA_947595925.1 uncultured Acetatifactor sp.
AGGATCTCATCCTGTGTGCGGATCATGGGAAAGTACTGCTGTAATTTGTTTTTCTTCATATGTTTTGATTCCTCCTTAATAGTAAAGTTGTGTGGCGGATAGATTCCGTCTGGTGTGGTTAAGTGCACTCCTAAAAGTCTTGGAGAGTTTCTTCTTCCCTCCTTTCATGGTGAAATGTTCTCGTGTTAAAATATCCCTTATTTGGAAGATACGGCGAAGCGCCGTAAGTCTGAAGGCCGCTGGGGCCACAGATAAGATAGGTTGATGATAGCACAGAAGAAGCAGAATGTAAAGAATTTTTTAAAAAAGCCCGCAGGGCTTGAAAAGCTCCTGGGAAGGTGCTATAATAAAAGCAGTCTCAAGAAAGGACGGTGGATTGCATATGAATATTGCAGGATTGTCCATGAATATGTCGATGATCGATACGAAGTCCCAGGTGGGGACCGCTGTGCTGGGCAAGGTGATGGACACCAATGAGGCCATGGGCCAGAATCTGGTGGCAATGTTGGATTCCGCGGCTATGGAGCGCAGTGTGAACCCGGCGGTTGGCGGGAATCTGGATCTCAGGGTCTGAGTCTTTTGTGCGAATAGGTAAAAGTGGGGAGGCTGCCAAGCGGTGCCTCCCTCTTTTTGTGAAATTTGCCAGAAAAAGTACTTAAATTTGCACAAAATCCTATTGCTTTTTTATTGCAGTTTTTGTATATTTGTATTATACAAGAGAGTTAAAGGAGTAGAAACATATGATTTCTAACCAAATTCTGCAAAATACCATAGAGGGACTCAAGGGGATCGCCCGTGTGGAATTGAGCGTCATGGACGTGGACGGCAAGGAAGTCGCCAGTACCATGAGCATGGCGAACTGTTCCAAGGCGGCGGTGGAATTTGCGGTATCCCCAGCGGATTCCCAGGAGATTCAAGGGTATCAGTATTTTAAGATTTATGACGAGCAGCAGCTGGAGTATATCCTGGTAGTTGCCGGAGGCGGCGAGGATTTTTATGTGATCGGGAAGATGGTGGCGTTTCAGATCCAGAATCTTCTGGTGGCGTACAAGGAGCGCTTTGACAAGGATAATTTCGTAAAGAACCTTCTCCTGGATAATCTCCTGCTGGTGGATATCTACAGCAGGTCCAAGAAGCTTCACATCCAGACGGACGTTCCCCGGGTGGTCATGATCGTGGAAAATGGCGGCAGCAAGGATAACAACGCTCTGGAACTGACGAGAAGCCATTTCGGGACAAACAGCAGGGACTTTATCACTGCCGTTGACGAGAGCAACGTAATCGTGGTAAAAGACCTGTCCGACGTCAACGCGGTGAAAGAGGTGGATAAGTCGGCGCGCAGCCTCTGCGCCTTTTTGCAGAAGGAAGGGCTGAAAGTGCGCATTGCATATGGCACCGTGATCCAGGAGATCAAGGAGGTCAGCAAGTCCTATAAAGAGGCGAAGATGGCCCTGGACGTAGGCAAGATCTTCTTTGAGGACCGGGATATCGTAGCCTACAGCGAACTTGGGATCGGCCGCCTGATCTACCAGCTGCCCATTCCGCTGTGCAAGATGTTTATCCGTGAGATTTTTGGCGGAAAGAGTCCGGATGAATTCGACGAGGAGACGCTGACGACGATCTACAAGTTCTTTGAGAACAGTCTGAATGTGTCGGAGACCTCCCGCCAGCTCTTCATCCACAGAAATACGCTGGTATATCGTCTGGATAAGCTGCAGAAGAGCACCAATTTGGATCTGAGGGTGTTTGAGGACGCTATCACGTTCAAAATCGCGCTGATGGTAGTGCAGTATATGAAGTATATGGAAAATATGGAATTTTAGCAGGAGAGGGAGCCGTTTCAGAAACCGAAAGGCGGATCAAAAAACAGCATGAAACCTGTAACTTTCCAGAAATAATTTCGTCATTAAAATGGGGAGAAATCAGTCTTTTCAGACTAGAATACACGGGAGGCCGCGGAGGCGGCGAGTAGAAAGAACATGGGAAAAAAAGAGGAACGTCAGAGGCAGATCGACAAATTTATCGAGGAAAAGGGCGTTATCTATCTTGAAAACGTCAGCGCAAGTTATAAAAATTCCAGTCAGAACATCACGCACGCAGTCAGCAATATCAATCTGAGCATTCGTCCGGGAGAGTTTGTTTTTATCGTGGGAGAAAACGGTTCGGGAAAATCCACGCTTTTGAAATTGTTGCTGCGGGAATTGAAAGCGACCAGCGGCAACGTGCATGTCCTGGGAACGGATCTGGGAAAGCTCCGCCATCGTCAGATTCCGAAGTATCGCCGTAATCTGGGAGTGGTATTTCAGGATTTCCGGCTGCTCTCCGACAGGAACGTATATGAGAACGTAGCTTTTGCCCAGCGGATCCTGGAGGTCCCTTCAAGGGAGATCCGCAGGAACGTGCCGACAATTTTAGCCACGGTTGGGCTTGCCGGAAAATACAAAAATAATATCCATGAGATCTCCGGCGGAGAACAGCAAAGGGTGGCGCTTGCCAGGGCGCTGATCAACTCGCCCTCCATTCTCCTCGCGGACGAGCCCACAGGCAATCTGGATCCTCAGAACGCGTGGGGGATCATGGAGATCCTGGAGGAGATCAACGAGCAGGGTACGACTGTCATCATGGTCACGCATAACAAGGAGATTGTAAACTCCATGCGCAAACGCGTTATTGCGATGAGAAAGGGCGTGATCGTGAGCGACGAGGAGGAGGGAATGTACGTTGAGGAAGATTAGTTCGTTTTTATATGTGGTAAAGCAGGGTTTTGCAAATATCTGGCACAACAAGGCCTATTCCCTGGCGTCTGTGGCGACGATCGCAGCGTGTCTGTTTCTGTTCGGGGGATTTTATGCCATTGTCTCCAACTTCCGTCATATTGTTTTGAGCGCGGAGGAAGGAGTTTCCGTGACGGTCTTCTTCCACGATGAACATGATCTCTGTTACCGTTCCCACGGAGCGGAGAGCCGTGAGGATTACGTGCATCCTGAGGGACAGCTTCCCACGGAGCAGCGCATCGAGGAAATCGGCAAGATGATCCAGGCGAGAGCAGAGGTCTCCGAAGTGAGATTCATAAGTGATGAGGAAGCCTGGGAGACTTTCGGACCGGAATATTTCGGTGAGGATTATGCCAGTGGTTATGAGGAAAATCCGTTAAAGGGGGATAACTCTTACGAGGCTTTTTTGAGCGATGTCTCCATGCAGGATGCTTTGGTAAACTGGCTGGAAACCATCCCGGAGGTCAGAAAGGTGAATTATGACGAGAACACCGCCAGCACCCTGACGGGAGCGAACCTTTTGATCGCCTACATCTCCATGGGAATTATCATTATTCTGCTGGCGGTCAGCATCTTCCTGATCAGCAATACGGTGGCCATGGGCATCTCCGTGCGCAGGGAAGAGATTAACATTATGAAATATGTGGGGGCTACGGACTTTTTTGTCAGATCCCCCTTTGTGATCGAGGGTATGATGATCGGGCTTTTAGGCTCCTTCATTCCGCTGGCAGCGCTGCACTATATGTACGGATACGCCATGGAATATCTCACAACGAATTTTACCATGCTGAGCAGCCTGCTTCATTTTCTGACGTCTGAAGAGATCTTCGCATTCCTGACGCCGGTGTCCATGCTGCTGGGCGTGGGGATCGGATTCCTGGGAAGCATGGCCTCTGTGAAAAAGCACTTAAACGTGTAGTTTCAACAAAGTAAGTTGGAGAGAAAAGCATGAAGAAAAAATGGATCATACTTGCAGGAGTTGTCTGCTGCATGGCCCCGCTGTTCTGGCTGCATCCCGGACGTGCCGGCGCGGCCCCGTCCGCTAATGGCAGCACGGCGGACAGCGCCGCGGCGACTTCCCAGAGTATCCGGGAGAAGCAGGATCAGATCGCGAAGGCGGAAGAGGAAAAGAAAAATTTAAAAAATAATCTCAGCAGCGTGGAAGAGATTAAGAAAGGCCTGGAGACGAAGAAAAAGGATCTCACGAATTACGTGGTGGAGCTGGATACGCAGCTTGCCACCATAGAGGAGAGGGTGAACAGCCTAAAGGAACAGATCGTTGTAAAGGAAAGCGAGATCGAGGAGACTCAGAGGCAGTTGGAGGCGGCCGTTGACAGGGAAGAAAATCAAATGGAAAGCATGATCGTCAAGGCCCAGCAGATGTATGAGAAAAAGGATGCTTACGCGCTGGAACTTTTGACGCAGGCTACCGGCCTGGGCGACTTCCTGAATCGTGCGGAATACATGGAGCGGCTGGTTACTTATGATAAGCAGCAGTGGAATGAATACCTGAACATTCGGAAACTGGTGGAACTCTGTGAGAAACAGCTGGAGCTGGAAAAGGATATCCTGGACCAGACAAAGGAAAACGTGGAGCTGGAACAGAGTACCATAGAATACTTTATCGAGCAGAAGGAACAGGACATCGTAGCCTATCAGTCGGATATCAACAATAAGGAAGCGGCTATTGAGGAGTACAAGGCGCTGATCAAACAGCAGGACGAGGAGATCCAGGCTCTTGAAAAAGCGATAGAGGAGGAGAAAAAGAAACTTCAGGCGGTAAAGCGAACTTATGACGGCGGAACCTTCAAGTTTCCTCTGGCCAATTATACCCGGGTAAGCTGTGATTACGGAAACCGGATCCATCCCATCCTGAACATACCGCACTTCCACAATGGCGTGGATTTCGCGGCGCCGAAGGGAACGGCGATCTATGCCGCCTACGACGGTGAGGTGGTGGCGGCTACCTACAGTCCCAGCATGGGCAATTACGTGATGATTGATCACGGGGACAACCTTTATACGATCTATATGCACGCGTCCACGCTGAAGGTTTCCAAAGGAGATATCGTCTCCAGGGGGGATACCGTTGCGCTGGTAGGTTCCACGGGCAATTCCACGGGCAACCATCT
>CANQEV010000073.1 GCA_947595925.1 uncultured Acetatifactor sp.
CCGCGTACGAGGACAGCTACATCCACAATACGTTTGAAAACGCCGGCGCGACCCTGGCCGGTGTGGAGACCGCTTACAGAGCGCTGAAAAAGCGCGGCAAGATCGGGGAGGAATACAAGTTCATCACTTTCGGCGGCGACGGCGGCACTTACGATATCGGCCTGCAGTCCCTTTCCGGGGCGATGGAGAGGGGCCACGACATGGTTTACGTGTGCTACGACAACGGCGCATACATGAACACCGGCGTGCAGCGTTCCTCCGCAACGCCCATGTACGCGGATACCACAACCACGCCAACCGGCAAAAACTCCAGCGGCAAGCCCCAGTACCGGAAGGACCTGGCGGCCATCATGGCGGCCCACAACATTCCCTATGTGGCCCAGACCACCTTTATCGGGAACATGAAGGATCTCTATGTAAAGTCGGAGAAGGCGATCTACACCCCCGGAGCGGCGTTTTTGAACATCATGGCACCCTGCCCGAGAGGATGGAAATATGAGTCCCCCGAGATCATCGAGATCTGCAAGCTGGGCGTGGAGACCTGCTACTGGCCCCTGTTCGAGATCGTGGAGGGAGAGTGGATCCTGAATTATCAGCCGAAAAAGAAACTTCCCATAGAGGATTTCTTAAAGAAGCAGGGACGCTTCAAGCATCTTTTCCAGAAGGGCAACGAGTATCTGATCGAGGCTTTCCAGGCGGAAGTAGACAAGCGCTGGGAGGAGCTTCTTAAGAGGTGTAACTGAAAAATAGAATATCATGGAAACCGCAGACGGCAATGAGGTCCATCAGCGGTCGGATCACAAGAAAGGGCTGTCGCACTAATTCATTGGCGCCAGCTCCTTTTTTCTGTAAAAACTGCGGATCCACGAAAGGATCCGACAATGTGTGCAAACGAAAAAGCGCCTGAAAATCAAGGGGGATTAAATGTACAACATAGGAATATGTGACGACGGAAGGAACACCTGCGATTCCCTGGAAAAAATGATATCCGTGTGCGCGGAGAGGAAACATATCGAACTGGAAGTAAACATCTGGTATGCCGGGGAAAAGCTGTGTGAGTTCCTGAAACAGGGCGGACGGCTCGATATCCTGTTCCTTGACATACAACTGCTGGAACTCTCCGGGATCGAAGTCGGGGATTTTATCCGGAATCGGATGGAAGACCGGGAGATGATGCAGATCATCTACATATCCGGGGAAGCCTCGTATGCCGGGAGACTGTTCAAGACCCAGCCCATGGATTTTCTGGTCAAGCCCATTACCCAGCGGCAGATCGACGACTCTATTGAGCTGGCGGTAAAACTACTCGCGAAGAAAACCGCAAAATTTGAATTCCAAAACAGAAAAGAGCATTTGTATGTGCCCTATGACGACATTCTGTTTTTTGAGAGCAATGCCAGAAAAATAAAGCTGGTGAGGAGCAAGTCGGCAGATGAATTTTATGGCAGTATGAAAGAGCTGGAAAAGAATCTTCCCATGAACTTTCTGAAGATCCATCAGTCGTATATCATCAACAGAGAACACGCGGCACGATATACCTATGAAACGGTGGAGATGGACAATGGTGCGATCCTGATGATCAGTAAGACATACCGAAGACGGGTGCGAGACAGCTTATTGCGGGGAGGTGGCAGCAGGTGACCGACTTTGTCATTTGTGTTTTGACGAATCTGTTCCGGGTGTACCTGATCAGCAGGTTCATAAAAGTGTTTTTGAGCGGTGAGAAGGCGATCGTTGACGCGAAAAAAGGCAGTGACAAAAGAAATTTGATACGAAGTTTCCTGTACATTTGTTTTTTTCTGGTAAATACGGCGGCATATCTTGCCTTCCACAGGATGGTTGTAAATATCCTGTGCAACCTTATCGGGATCGGGCTGATCGTACTGACATATACCCGATCGCTGAAGATGAACTTATTTGTCACCGGGTCCGTCTATTTGATCAATATGGGCTGTGATACCATAGCGGTATTTTTGTTTGTCAATTACAGGGACGGAGAAAGCTTTGATCAGATCTGTGAAGTGATCACGGTATTTTTGATCCTGATCTGCGAGCTGGTGACGGAGAAAATCGTAAACACTAGGCGGCATCAGGAAAGCGTCAGTAATTTAGCTCTGAGTCTGGTGCCGTTGTGCAGTATCGGAATATTTTGTGCGGCGGTATACACGGACAGCATAACGAAAAAGGGGATCGTCATTATCAATACCGGACTTTTTCTGATCAATTTTCTTGTTTACTATCTATATGGTATGATGTCCAATATGATGACTATGAAATATGAAAACAGGACGCTGCGCCAGAGGGTGCAGAATTATGCGGAACAGATGGATATCCTGCTGCGGGGAGAGAAAAAAGTGAAAGCCCTGCGGCATGATATGAAACATCATTTATGTGAGATCAAGATACTGGCTTCCCAAAACAAAAACGGAGCGATTGAGGAATATATCAACGACATGGAAGGGTTCATCGGCAATCCTGACGAAATTGTATCCTCCGGCAACGCGGAAATGGACAGCGTCATGAATTATATGCTCCGGCGGGCAAAGAGGGAACTGCATACCGTAAACGTGAATGTGCAGCTTCCCGATGACATGGGACATGTCTTTGACCTCAATGTTATTTTGGGTAATTTAATGGAAAATGCCATCGATGCGGCGGCACAGACAGAGGAAAAATTTCTGGATTTTTCTGTGGAAATGAAGCAGGGATTTTTGCGGCTGCAGATCGAGAACAGTTATCAGAGCGGAACATTGAAGCGGGAGAAGGGCAGGCTTCTTTCTTCCAAGGCGGAAGAGGGCCTGCATGGCATCGGTCTGGAGAATGTGAGAAAGATCGTGGAGAAATATAACGGAAAGATGGACGTTGATCCGGGAGAGAAAAGGTTTTGCGTTACGCTGATCTTGTATATGCCGGAAATAGAATGACAAGACGCAGAAACAGCCGCCCTCGACCAAAGGATGCGGCTGTTTCTGTTGTAACCCACTAATGTTTATTATACTCAACATATAACTGAATCTTGCTTCAGTCTTGCAGTTTCTCAGTTTTACAGGGCCGGCGGCAAAACAGGTTCCGCTGTCTTTTAGATCGGATTCTGAGCTGGTGTTTTAGGATACTCCCAATTATTACAATAAAATATCCCGATTTTTACAAGAAGCGTCACAAACGATTTTTCCGTGATAGAATGTACTTCGGAAAGGGCTGGAGGTGAATACAGTATGCCCGCTTCGGGGCTGCCAGTCCAGGGAACCGAAGCAGAAAGGAAAAGAAATACGTGAGTAAACTGAAAAAGAGAATTGGATCGATCATTTTAGGACTGATAATTGTCCTGACTGGATGCGGAGATGGACAGATGGGCGGAGCTTCCGAAGAACAATCTGTGGGGATAAACATAGACGGCAGCAATGTGGAAGATCCGGGCCGGGGCAGTCAGGAGCCGGGAGATCAGGGGCAGGTCATACTAACATTGGGAACCTATGACGCTGTCCGGGAATTGACATATGCGGTGGAGGCCTATAACACGAAAAACGGTAGATATAAGGTTGAAATTGTGGATTACACTCCAGAAAATGGGGATTATGATGCCGCTGAGGAACGAATGAAAATAGATCTCGCCACCGGTAAAGGCACGGACATTATCTGGATGGAGGATATGGTAGCGGACGAACTGGGATATGCGGGGGTGCTGGCGGACTTGAACGCCTATCTAACGCCGGAGAATAGGGAAAAATATCTGACTCATATTTTAGAGTGCGCCCAGACAGGCGATAAACTCTATGAAATCGCGGCAACTTTTGATATTGGATTCATTGCAGGAAATCCCTCAAAGCTGGGGGAGAAAACAGGATGGACAATAGAGGAGATGCTCGAAACATTCCGTGCGAATAACAAGGATGCCAATGGGATTGGGAATGCTTGGGAGAACATAGCGGAGGATATGGTGGAGTACGCCATAGATGATTTTGTGGACTGGAATGCCGGAAAGGCGGATTTCTGCAATCAGGAATTTTATGATATCCTGAAATTTGGCAAAAATAAGGGGAAGCGTGTCAAAGCCACTCAGGAAAGCGTTGCGGCTGGCACTCATCTGGCCGTTAAGACCGGGATCAACGGAGCGGAAGATATACAATATCTTGACTGGCTGTTTGATGATGAATGGGTGGTAAAAGGATGGCCTTGTAATCAGGGAACAGGTGTAACGGTGGCGTTTTGGAATTCGTTAGCTATCGGTTCTTATAGTCAGTGTCCGGAAGGCGCCTGGGATTTCATTGAATACTATGTGACTTTGGACTGGATTGAGGATTATAGGGCGTTCCATCCCGATATACAGGGATTTTCCTATCAGTCTATTTCGGGATTGCCGATCAACCGAAAGACCTTTGAGAAAGTTCTGGATGAATCTATGGTGCAGCAATATTTTAGCGACACGGGAGAAAAAATACCGCTTTATGTTGGCGAAGACGGCGAACCCGATTTTTATGCAAATTCTGCAGAAGATGTGGAAAAAATAAAGGAAATAGTGGAGCTGGCGGATAGCAGACAGCTGTCTTATCTATCGGAAATCAGCCTGATTATCAGAGAGGAGCTGAGCGGATACAATTCAGGAACCCTGACCGCGGAGCAGACGGCGGAAAAGATCCAGAATCGGGTGCAGTTGTATCTGGATGAACAAAGAAGATGATAGATAGAATCACAAAGAAAGTTAGTGTAAAATTATAGTTGGCAAAATAAAAGGAAGAGGCCGAAACCTCTTCCCAATCACACAGTTTTTCTTT
>CANQEV010000074.1 GCA_947595925.1 uncultured Acetatifactor sp.
ACTGCATAACCTTAACATTGCAATATTCAATTTTTAAAGCAGCCACCAAAAGATGGCTTGTTTGTTGTGTGCGTAAAGTTATGGATATCCTCTACTTCTCATTTTCAATCTTTTCTCCAAAAGACAATTTTTCCGGGAGACAGGGCGGTGGATTTATGGTACAATTACTATAAATATGCGGTCCGAAGGTCTTAGTGGCTGCTGAGCGTCGTATAAGGATCATGCGCGAGAAGGAGGCAACGATATGGAAAAAAGAAAACTGAAGAAACTGGGGATCGAGACGTCCCTCCTGGGATTTGGCTGTATGCGGTTCCCTACGCTGGAGAATGGAAAAATTAACGAGCCGCTGGCGGAGAAGATGATGGACAAAGCCATTGCGGCAGGCGTGAATTACATAGATACGGCGTATCCCTACCACGGCGGGGAGAGCGAGACTTTTGTGGGGAAGGTTCTGCAGAAATATCCCCGGGATTCCTATTATCTGGCCACAAAGCTGCCGGTTTGGATGGTAAAGTCCGCCGAGGATGTGGACCGTATCTTTGAAGAACAGCTGCAGAAACTGCGCACGGACCATGTGGATTTTTACCTGATGCACGCCATGGGGCGGGAGCGCTGGGAGGCAATGCAGAAGATCGGCTGCGTCCAGCGCCTGGAAGAGCTGAAGGCCCAGGGGAAGATCCGTTATCTGGGATTTTCCTTCCACGACGACTACGCGGCGTTTGAAGAGATTCTGAATTATCGGGACTGGGATTTCTGCCAGATCCAGCTGAACTATATGGATATCGATGAGCAGGCCGGCCTGAAGGGGTATCGGCTGGCGGAGTCAAAGGGAATCCCGATGGTGATCATGGAGCCGGTGAAGGGCGGGTCCCTGGCGTCCTTCTCAGAGGATATCATGGAGGTGTTCCACAGCGCGCGCCCCGGCGTTTCCGCGGCGTCCTTCGCCCTGCGTTACGTGGCCTCCCTGCCCAATGTAATGACGGTGCTCAGCGGCATGTCCTCCATGGAACAGGTGGAAGACAACCTCAGCACATTTGTGAATTTTGCCCCCATGGAAGAGAAGGAGTACCAGGCCATCGACCGCGTGAAGGAGATCATGAACAGCCGCATCCAGAACGGCTGTACCGGCTGCCGGTACTGTATGCCCTGTCCCTTCGGCGTGGATATCCCGGGGTGCTTCAGCGTGTGGAACCGGTATCACATGTACCAGAATTATTATGTGGTGAACTGGCAGTGGGAGGAGATGGGCCGTTCCGGAAGGCAGGCGAAGACCTGTAAGGAGTGCGGAAAATGCGAGCAGGTCTGCCCCCAGCATTTACATATCCGCGAGGATCTGAAAAAAGTTCAGGCCGATCTGGACAAGAAGGAAATGATCCCCTGAGAAATCTTGTCCCGGGGCTTCCGGGTTTTTACGGCAGAAAATCTTTCTGCCCTGGCCCGGCCCGTCAGGGGGTTGCGTCATGAAGCCATAGCATCCATGGGATGCTTGCTGCGTAACTTGCAAGAAGAAAATTGACTTTTCTGAAAGGGATTGGTTATTGGTTAAATCTTGTGGATTCCTTCCGAAATATGTGGTAAGATAAAGGCATCGGGCGTGTCGCGGCACCCCGATGCCTTTTTTGAGCCGTCGTGCGGGGTCCGGCTTTCCAACAGGATGTTCCGGCTCCTGAAAAGTACCGCCGGCTCCAGTGATCGCACCGGTGTGTTAGAGTATGTATGTGATAGTGTAGAAAAAGAGAGGAATACAGGATGCAGGAAGTCATGAAAGAGGAAGTTTTGCGGAAATTCAGACAGGTCTTCGGGGATACGGAGGGCGTGCGGCTTTATTTTGCTCCCGGGAGGGTGAACCTGATCGGGGAACACACGGACTATAACGGGGGACATGTCTTTCCCTGCGCGCTGACCATCGGGACTTACGGCGTTGCCCGGAAGCGTCAGGACAGAAAGCTCTGTTTTTATTCCATGAATTTTGATCAGCTGGGACTGATAGAGTCTTCCCTGGACGAGCTGACGCCGGGAGGGGATCAGGACTGGACCGCCTATCCCAAGGGGGTGATCTGGGCTTTCGCGCAGAGGGGGATGGAGCTTCCCTGCGGGCTGGATCTTCTCTTAAACGGCAATATCCCCAATGGCTCCGGACTTTCCTCATCGGCTTCCGTGGAGGTTCTGACCGGGACGGTACTGCGGGATCTCTTCGGCTTTGAGGTGAGCAATCAGGATCTGGCCCTCATCGGGCAGTTTTCCGAGAACAAATACAATCTGGTGAACTGCGGCATCATGGATCAGTTTGCCATCGCCATGGGAAAGAAGGACAGCGCGATCTTCCTGGATACGGCGGATCTCTCCTATGAGTATGCGCCGATCTCCCTGCAGGGCGCGAAGATCGTGATCTCCTGCAGCAATAAAAAGCGGGGGCTGGGGGATTCCAAGTACAACGAGCGGAGAAGCGAGTGCGAGACCGCCCTGGCGGAGCTGCAGAAGGTCGTGGATATCAGGAGCCTGGGAGAACTCACGGAAGAAGCCTTTGAGACCTATAAGGGGGCGATCCGGGATGAAGTCAGACAGAGGCGGGCAAAGCATGCGGTGTATGAGAACCAGAGGACGATCCAGGCGGTGGCCGCGCTGCGGGCCGGGGATCTCGCGGAGTTCGGCAGGCTGATGAACGCCTCCCATGTATCTCTCCGGGACGACTATGAGGTCACGGGGAAGGAACTGGATACCCTGGTGGAAGAAGCCTGGAAGGTGCCGGGGGTGATCGGTTCCCGGATGACGGGCGCGGGCTTTGGAGGCTGCAGCGTCAGTATTGTAGAGGACGGCGCTGTGGACGATTTTATCCGGAGGGTGGGGGAGGCCTATCAGGAAAAGATTGGGTACGCGGCAGATTTCTATGTCGTGGAAATCGGTGATGGACCGGTTGTTTTGCAGGCGTAAAGAAGAGGTCCGGCCCGGCATGACGATGCACCGGGTCATATATGGAGAGGAAAGGGCATAGGATATAGATAAGGAAAGACTGGCTTTGCGCGGAACGCGGTGCGGCATTGCCTGCAAAGGTCAGACATCATCTTCCGGCGTTTTGAGCTCCGCCAGATGCCGGAGGATCTGTTCCCGGTTGGAAGAGCGGAGTTTCTGCGCGGTCTCTGCCAGTCTGGAGAGTTCCTGCGGGCGTCCCTGGGACAGGTAGTATTCTGCCAGGCGGTAATAGGTGCGGCTCACATCGGTTTCCACGCTCACGGCGAATTCCATGATCCTGACGGCATCTTCAGGAAAACCTTCCCTTAACAGAGCGTCCGCCCAGAGCTGCAGGGTGGAGACAAGGACGGTGTAATTCTGGTCGTACTGGGACAGCAGGGTAATGTTCGGCGCGCCATACTGGAGCTTTAGATCGGTGTTGGTATAGCCGGTGAGGTTGACGATCGCCGTTTCCGACAGTCCGCGCAGGATTTCCACATAGCCCTGCACGGTTTCGTTTTCCGGAAGAATCCCTGTGGGCAGCTCATCCAGCGGGATTGTGATGTAGTTCAGGCCATCCAGGGGTTGGCGGCGCGTGGCGTTAGCCTGGCTCTCGCGCTCCCAGAAAGCCTCGTCCAGCTGTTGCTGACGGCGGTTGTTTTTGCGGATCGCATGGTTGATCACAAGGCAAAAAATGATTACGCTTGCCAAAATAGGGAATTTCATATATAATGTCCTTTCAGAGTTTATATAGCAAAAGAGTTTTGCAGCATAAGCGGACAGCTTTGACTGCGGTAAGGAGCCGTTATGATAAACTTTCACAATCGAAAAACGAAAAAGATAATCGCATCTGTCATTGTGATCATAGTGGTGGTTGCGATGGTGATCCCCATTATCTTATCATATATTTGAGAATTGTTCAATTCACTTTGAACGGTTCAGTGAGGGAGCCTATGAAAAGGTTTTTGAGACGTGCTTATCTGTTCCTTGCGATGGCGGCGGTATTTTTCTGCCTTTCCGGTGAAGTCTGCGCGGCCTCCGGGACGATCAAAGACGGGGTTTTTGCGGGAAAATTGGATTTGTCCGGTCTCACGGAAGAGGAAGCGGACCGTTTGATCCGGAATTATGTGGAAGAACTGGGAAAAGGGGAGATTACCCTTGTGGCCGCGGGTGGACAGGAGGTTGTCGCGACGGCGGCGGAGCTTGGCATTTACTGGGATAACCCGGAACTGGTCCGGGAGGCTGCGGCCCTGGGAACGGAAGGCAACGTGATCCAGCGCTATAAGGAGATCAAGGATATCCAGCAGGAGGGCAAGGTATTTGAGATTGAGCTGATCTACGATGTCACCTCCATCGCCGATCTATTGGAATCTCGCTGCAGCATTTACGACAGGGAGGCGGTGGACGCCGCCCTTGTCCGGGATGACGGGACGGGAACCTTCCAGATTACGGAGGGCGTCCGGGGATACAAACTGGATGTGCAGTCCTCCATCGACAAAGTGTATGACTATCTGGATCAGGAGTGGAACGGCGGAGCTGGCCGCGTGGAGCTGAATATTGTCGTCCAGGAACCCAGGGGCGGCAATGGCGAACTGGCGGAAGTGACGGATCTGCTGGGAAGCTGCACGACGGATTTTTCATCCTCCAACTCCAACAGATGCGGAAATATTGCAAATGGATGCGGCAAGATCAACGGCACGCTGCTCTATCCGGGGGACTCATTTTCCACGGTGGACGCGATTGCCCCCTTTACAGAGGAAAACGGTTATAAGCCGGCGGGAGCGTATCTGAACGGAAAAGTGATCGACAGTGTGGGCGGCGG
>CANQEV010000075.1 GCA_947595925.1 uncultured Acetatifactor sp.
CCGTAGGGTTCAAAGCACTCCAGCCCCATCTCCTGAAAAGCGTGCAGCAGATATCTTCTCCGCTGATTATAGGATTCTCGCATCATCTCCACATCCGCGTCGCCGTTCCTCAGCGCTTCCACAGCCGCATACTGGCTGGTGGTGGGCGCGCACATGATGGCAAACTGGTGGATCTTGGTCATCTGCCGGATGATCTCTTCCGGCCCGCAGGCATATCCCAGCCGCCATCCGGTCATGGCGTACGCCTTGGAAAACCCGTTGATCAGCAGGGTCCTCTCCTGCATGCCGGGAAGGCTGGCGATGGACACATGCTTTCCCTTGTAAGTCAGTTCTCCGTAAATCTCATCCGACATGACATAGATGTCATGTTTTTTGACTACCTCAGCGACGGCCTCCAGGTCTTCCCGCTCCATGATGGCGCCTGTGGGGTTGTTGGGGAAAGGCAGCACCAGGAGCTTAGTCTTTTCCGTGATGGCGTCCTCCAGCTCCTTCGCGGTAAGGCGGAACTCATTCTCCGCCTTTAAATTGATGATCACCGGTTTTGCCCCCGCCAGGATGGCACAGGGCTCATAGGACACATAGCTGGGCTGGGGGATCAACACCTCGTCCCCGGGGTTGATCATGGCCCGGAACCCGATATCGATGGCCTCGGAGCCTCCTACGGTGATCAGGGTCTCCGAATCCCAGCGGTAGGAAATTCCCTGACTTTTCTTTAAATAACTGCAGATCTCCTGCCTGAGTTCCTTCAGACCGGAATTGGACGTGTAGAAGGTCCGCCCTTTCTCCAGGGCGTAAATGCCCTCGTCCCGGATATGCCAGGGAGTCTCAAAATCCGGCTCGCCCACGCCCAGGGAGATCGCATCCTTCATCTCGCTGACGATGTCAAAAAATTTCCGTATTCCGGAGGGTTTGATCTGCACAATAGTATCTGACAATGGATTTCTCATGGCGTAATCATCTCTCTTTCGTCTTCCTGCTCTCTGTTGAAGATCGTCCCGTGGTCCTTATACTTCTTCAGAATAAAATGGGTTGCCGTGCTGAGCACCGTGTCCAGGGTGGAGAGCTTATCGGACACAAAGGAGCTGACCTCCCTTAAACTCTTGCCCTCCAGGATCACCATGAGGTCGTACCCTCCCGAGATCAGGTACACGCTGCGAACCTCCGGGTATTTATAGATGCGCTCCGCGATGCTGTCAAAACCCTGGCCCCTCTGGGGCGTCACCCGCACCTCGATCAGGGCGGTCACCGTGTCGATATCCGTCTTCTCCCAGTCGATCAGGGTGTGGTATCCGCAGATGATCCCTGCTTTCTCCATATCCGCCATCTCGTTCACCACGTCGAGCTCCTGCACTCCTGTCAGCACAGCCAGCTCTTTCGTGTCGATGCGGCTGTTGTGCTCGATGATATTCAGAATCTCATCTCTCAGTTTATTGTTCATGTCGAAAACCTCTCTTTCTAAAATAATATATATTCTATTCGAAATGCTGCATTGCCTCCGCAATGACGTCCGCGCCTTTCGGGCGGTCCAGGAAACGGGTCTCCTCCCCATTCACGATGATCCGGTCCCGGTTCTCCGTTAATTTTCCGATCACCGCCGCCGGTATCCCCGCCTGCCGCAGGGCCTCCGCCAGGCTCTCCCCGTCCTCCGCCGTCATGAGAAGGCTCCCGGCGGACCGCATCTCATAGGGATTTACGCCGCAGACCTCGCAGACTTCGACAGTCTCCTGCCGGATGGGGATCTTCTTCAGATCCGCCTTCAGGCCAAGGCCGCTTCCCTCCGCCAGTTCCCAGAGGGCTCCGAACACCCCTCCCTGGGAGAGGTCGTGCATGGCCGCCGCGCCGTTCTTTAAGGCGATTCCCGCCTCCTTCTGTACGGACAGGTATTCATCAAAGCCCGCCGCCGTGTCCACGAGGTACGCGGGATACCGGGCCAGCAGTTCCGTCCTGCGGGTCCTTGCAAGGACCGCCGTCCCCTCCAGGCCGATCCACTTGCTGAGGACAAGTTCCTGCCCCGCCTTGGCAATGGCGGGTTCCCGTTTTTCCTCCGGGCGGACCGTTCCCAGCATTGTCACCGTGAGGACCGGCATCGTGACCGCGGCGCTGATATTGGTATCCCCTCCCGCGATTTCGATCCCTGCGTTTTCGCAGGAAGAGGCCATCCTTTTCATCAGTTCCTTTAAGGAATCCTCCCCGTAGTTTTCGGGAAGCATCAATCCGATCAAGGCGGATATGGGCGCTGCTCCGGCTGCCGCCAGATTGTTGGCGCATTTCTGGATCACATACGCCGCGTCATCCATATCCGCCTGTCCCGCGACTGCGGCCTCCTGGACGCGCCACGCCAGGATCTGTCCCTCCGGAGCCGCAAAAAAAGCGCAGTCCGCCCCCACAGCTGCGCTATTTCTGTTTCCTGCATGATGAACTTGTTTCAAGATAGAACGCTTCAACACGCTCTCAGCGGGTTTTCCGGTCTTCATGCTTATCTTCTCTCTTGTCCCTTTACTGTGCCGGTGCCGGCGGCTGCGGCTGCGTCAGCAGGCCGATCACATTCTTTACATGGTCGATGCTGCCCGTGCCGATGGCCGCCATGATCTCCTCGTACTTCTGAGGGTCGTCCGTGGCGACGCCCACCACCGCGCTTCTCGGCGAGACATTGTACTTGCTGTTGTTCACGATCTCACGGCTGACTTCCTTCCCGTCCTCCGTGACGATCTTCCAGAGCCTTGCGGTGTATCCGATATGGGCTCCCTCCGTGGTGATATATCCCAATCCTTTCCCCGCATCCGCTGTGATGACATCCGACTCGGGTCGGTTCACCTCCAGGACCTCGCTCTCATAGCTTACCTGCCGTCCGGCGGGCCGGGTCTCTTTTCCGTAAATGTTAAAGGTAATTTTTTTATTCTTCACATATCCCTCAATATAAACGGGATAGTCCAGAGTGTTCATAAAGCAGAAATCCTTGCCGGAGCTCTCCGCGATCGCCGCATCCGCCGAGGGATCCACATAGTTCACGATCATGGAATGGTTGTATCTTTCCGTCACCTTGAGTTCCGCCCTCAGCACCGCGTTATACAGGGTGGTGGATACCTGGCAGATACCGCCGCCCACACTGTCGATCACTTTTCCGTTCAGATACGCTCCCGCCGGCTTATAACCGTTTTCCTCTGTAAAGGG
>CANQEV010000076.1 GCA_947595925.1 uncultured Acetatifactor sp.
CCCTCCCTGTTCTTTGACGAGGACGGGAAATGCTATTACATCGGGACTCATCCCAACCCCGACGGCGTGAAGTACGATGGGGACTGGTTCATCTATATCCAGGAGCTGGACGTGAAGAACTGGAAGCTTGTAGGGGAAAAGCACAATGTCTGGAACGGTGCCCTGAAGGGGGTACACTGGCCCGAGGGACCCCACCTTTACAAGATTGGAGACTACTATTACATCATGCACGCGGAGGGCGGAACCGGCCCGGAGCACGCGGTCAGCGTGGCCCGGAGCAGGGAAGTGTTCGGACCTTATGAAAACAATTTCTGCAATCCCATCCTGACCCACCGCCACCTGGGGCAGCAGTATCCCATCAAGTATGTGGGCCACGGGGACCTGATCCAGACCCCGAAGGGCGAGTGGTACATGACCATGCTGGCGGTTCGGCCGAAAGAGTGCTTTACCACCATGGGCAGGGAGACGTTCCTGGCGAAGGTGACCTGGGAAAACGACTGGCCGGTGGTCAATCCCGGCGTGGGCATCCTCACCGAGACGGTGGACGTTGACTTAAAGGAGTGGATCCCCGAAGAAGATCCCGCCTCCTATACCTGCCGGACAAACCACCAGACCTGCGTTCCCGGCAGCAGCAGGACTTACGAGTTTGCTGATAGGAAAGAGCTGGGAGATGAGTTCATGACTTTGAGAGCGCCCCTGGGCGACCGGATGCAGCTGGTTCCCGGACAGGGCCTGGAGCTGGCCTTCGGAAGCGACGGGCTTACCAGCCAGGGCGTGCCTTCCTTCGTGTGCATCCGGCAGCAGCACCATGTCTTTACCGTGACAGCCTCCCTGAAGACCCAGGGAATCCAGGGCAAGGGCGCGGCGGGACTGGTCCTGCTGCAGAACAATCTCTATCACCTGAAGGTGGAGACGGACGGCTCGGAGGTTGCCCTGATCCTTTGCGAGGGCGGAAAGGACAGAACGCTCTCCAAGATGCCTTTCAAGGGAGAGGAAATTACATTAGGATTGAATGTTGAGGATTTGAGTGCCAGGGGATTCTTTGAGGACGCCCAGGGCAGGCATGATTTTGAAACCGCCGCGGATGTGCGCAATCTTTCGACAGAGGTGGCGGGGGGCTTTGTGGGCTGTACCGCCGGCGTATATGCCGTGGGCGCGGGCGGAAGCGTCTGCTTTACCAGGCTCAGCTATCAGGCCTGAAAAAGAGGAGCGTGAACGGGATGGTTCTGGGGTTTTTCGTGCTGCTCCTGGCGGGACTCTGCCAGGGCAGCTTTGGACTGGGATATAAGAAGTATCCGCCCTTTTCCTGGGCGGCGTTCTGGGGCGTTTACTGTCTGCTCTGCATCGCGGTATCCGTGGGCTGCACCTGGATCCTGGCCCCTTCCCTCTGGAGGGTCGTGGCAGGGGAGGAGCCGTCCTATTGGATCCTGCCGCTGTTTTGCGGCGCGCTCTGGGGACTGTCCGCCGTGGGTTTTTCCAAAGGAATCGATAAGATCGGCATGTCCATGGTCTACGGGATCTCCATGGGGATCTCCACGGTGACGGGTTCCGTGCTGCCCATGATCTTAAACCGGAAGTTTCCCACCGGGGCCTCCGCCTTCGCCTTTCTGGCGGAGCTGATCCTGACGGTGATCGGCGTTGCGCTGGTGACCGTGGCGGGCGTCCGCCGGGACGGGGGCAGCAGAGGCGCTAAGGCAGGAGTGGCTTTAGCGGTCTTTTCCGGCCTGGGGTCCGGGGCGATGAATCTGGGCTTTATGTATTCCCAGCATGTCAGCGACGCTTTCGCGCGGCAGGGATATACCCAGGCGGCGGTGTCCGCGGGGAAATGGCTGCCGGTGCTGGTGGGCGGCTGCATCATGGGGGCTCTCTGGTGCGCCGGGGAACTCAGCGCAAAAAAACAGTGGAATACACTGGTCGCAAAGGGCTGCGGAAAGCGGGCGGGGATCCTCCTGGGGGTCAGCATCGTCTGGTATGCGGCCCTTCTGCTCTATGGGCTCTCGGTGTATCTCTTAGGCGACATCGGATCCACCGTGGGCTGGATCCTCTTTAACGCGCTGGCGCTGGTGATCTCCGTGGGATGGGGTCTCTGGAGCGGCGAGTGGAAGGACGGCGGGAAAAACCGCAGGATCCTCTTTGCGGGCTGCGGGGTTCTGATCCTGTCCTGGTTTTTTACGGTATTGGTATAGGAGGGAAAAAAGATGGCATTGGCCGCTCAGCAGGAGAAGAGACAGGAGAATACTTCGGGAAGCAGACGAAGGCCGGAGCTGGAGCTGCTGCGCTGTATTGCGATGATGATGGTCATAACGCTTCACTTTTTAGGGAAAAGCGGTTTGCTGGAAGGCGGTTCCGAAGGGAACGTGATGGTGATGGCGGGATCCTGGATTTTCGAAACCGCGGCCATTGGAGCGGTGAATCTGTATATGCTTCTCAGCGGCTATTTCCTGAGCAGGTCCCATTTTAAGCTCAGCCGGCTCTTACAGCTTCTCCTTCAGGTCTGGACGTATTCTGTGGGAATAGGATTGGCGGCTGTCGCGCTGGGACTGGTTCCGGCGGAGGAGTTTCATACTTACTTTTTGATTCAGCTTCTGTTCCCGGTTCTGCAGGAGCACTATTGGTTCCTGACGGCATATGTCTTCCTGTATCTGCTGCTGCCTCTGGTCGGAAACGCTGTGTGCGAGATGGAACAGAAGACTTTTCGGATCGTGCTGGGACTGTTTCTGACGGCGTTTTGCCTGATGAAAACGATCCTGCCGTTCCAGCTGGAGACGGATGCCCAGGGCTACGATTG
>CANQEV010000077.1 GCA_947595925.1 uncultured Acetatifactor sp.
ATGCCGCGGTCTTTTTTCCGGACCGCACGCTTCTTCTTTTTTGTGTTCCAGTACTTCCTCTTTTTCATCCTTTTCAGCAGCCTCCTCTGTGCGTAAAATTTCTTTTCTTTATTATTTTACAACACCGGAGAGACTGGAGCATCTTTAACCGAATTTATTGCGAAAAGTTTTTATTCTTTGGAGCTGGCTGCGTGGTATTTGAATTTATTTTAAAAATGGCTATAATAAAATTAAACTTTAGATTGGTCGGAGGATTTAGCCATGGCGTATATTGAGAGAGCGATCTCGGACACTTTAAGAGAAAGGGTGAGAACCAGCAAGTGCGTGTTGGTAACGGGGGCCCGTCAGGTTGGAAAATCGACGATCATTCGGCATGAGTTTCCGGAATTCAACCGCGCCAGTTTTGACAATTGGCTGACCAGGCTTCAGGCGAGGGAGGAACCCGGGCTGTTCTTTCTGAACAATCCCTGCCCGCTGTTTATCGATGAAGTGCAGAAAGAGAGCTCAGTCTTGGAAGAGATCAAGCTGAAAGTAGACGAATCGGAACAGAGAGGGCGTTTTCTCCTGTCGGGCTCGCAGAAGCTGGAGCCGATGAAAGGCATCGGCGAGTCTCTGGCCGGCAGAGTATCGGTTACGGAACTGCTGGGTCTTTCCCTTCGGGAGATATACGGGATCCGGTTCAATCGTCACTTTGTCCCGACGGAATCCTATCTGCAGGAGCGGGAACGGAAGATCAGTGGGTATCAGGATATCTGGCAGGTGATCCACAAGGGTTCCTATCCGGAACTCTATAACGTGGACAGGGACTGGCAGGAATACTATTCTTCATATGTTTCCACATATTTGGAGAGAGATGTGAACGAACTGATATCCAGCGACGGGATCACATTTACGAAATTTCTGACGGCAGTCGCGGCGAGAACCGGGGAAATCTTGAATTACGCCAATATAGCGGGAGAAGTGGGCGTCAGTGAACCGACGGTGAAGAATTGGATATCGATCCTGGAGCGGACCGGGATCGTATATCTTCTGCAGCCGTACAGTCAGAGCGTCTTAAACCGCGCCATCAAGACGCCGAAGATTTATTTCAGGGATACGGGGCTGGCCTGTTATCTGACCAGGTGGCTGACTGCTGACGCGCTGAAATGTTCCGCCGTCGCAGGCAGCATGTTTGAAACCTTTGTGGTATCGGAGATCCTGAAATCCTATGTCAACGAGGGAAAAGATTACAGGTTTCACATTTACTATTATCGGGGAAAAGATAAGGGCGGCGCTTCGGAAAATGAGATCGATCTCATCATCAAGGAGGACGGCGTTTTATATCCCGTAGAGATCAAGATGACCGGAAACCCGAAGGCCAATATGGCGGCGGCAAACACCGTTTTGGATAAGATACCAAATAAGACCAGGGGCCTGGGCGTAATCCTGTGCCTGATCGACAAAAAGACCTACCTGCGGGAGAACCTGGTGGCGCTGCCGATCGAGTATATCTGAGGGGGACAATGGGCCAAGTGTCAATGCAGGCATGTTAGACAGGAATTTACTGCGGCAGGTCCGCGCTGCCGGCCAGGGTCAGGTGCCTTGCGGCGGCGGGGAGGGAGGCTGCGGCATCCCGGCGGTATCTGGTGGGGGAGACGCCCAGGAACTTTCGGAACTGACGGCAGAAGTGCTCCACGTTGTTGTAGCCGCAGTCTTCCGCGATCTCCCGGACGGACTTGTCCGTGCTGACAAGCTGGTCCTGGGAGCGGCGGAGCCTCTGCAGGATCACGTCCTCCATGCAGGAGGAGCCGAACATGGACTTGTAGAGGGTCTGAAGGTAGCCGGCGCTCAGGTGGAGGTCCTTTGCCATGTCCTCTACGTTCCAGGGGAGCTCGGGATTGTTGTAGATGCGCTTGCGCAGGTCCAGCATTTCCTGGGAATGGGGGGAGGCGGCAGGACGCTCGCAGCTCTCTCCCAGCTTCAGGAACAGGGTGTGGAGCAGCAGGGAGAGGACGCTGCGGCTCCCGGAGGTGGTCAGCGTCGCCTCCCAGGTCATCAGCTTAAAGAGCGTGTGGCAGTATTCCGCATCGCCCACGGCAAAGGGGCGGTTGCGGATGGGAAGTTGTTCTATGAATTTTTCGTCGCTTCGGAACCGGATCCAGTCGTTGACATAGGAATCCTCGCAGGCGCGGTAGAGCACCTGGCTCCCGGGTGTGTAGAGGATGGCGGATCCCGCCGGCGCCTTTCGGAACTCCCCCTCGATAAAAAATTCCGCGGGGGTAGAGGTCAGGATCAAGAGGTAGGATTCGTGTCCCGGGGGCAGCCCATAGACAAATCCGTCAGAATGTTTCGCGTCATATCCGATAAAATCCACTTCCAGCATCGCTGTCATCTCCTGTTTATGTACGCCATTCTCAGCAATTCAGTCCGCACCGATCACAACAATTCAGCCCACGCCATTCGCAAAGATAAGAATATATCAATTCTTTTTCAGTATAAATCATTGAAAAACAGCCGTCAACAGAGTAATATGCTAAACAGGG